>NZ_JAYSCO010000002.1:0-139206 GCF_041914865.1 Pseudoduganella sp.
GGGTGGCGGAACAGCGCGTTGGCGTCGAAGTTGAACTTGGCGTCCAGGGCGATGACCTTGCCGGAACCGGTCAGAATCAGTGGGTTGATTTCAGCCAGGGAAGCGTCGGTTTCCCAGTAGGCTTTGTACAGGCCCTGCAGGTTGGCCACGGCGTCGGCAACGGATGCATCCGGCACGCCGATCTTGCGCGCCACGTCGGCGGCGTCGGCGTCGGTCAGGCCGACGGCTGGATCGATCACCACGTTGTGGATCAGCTCTGGGTGCTTTTCAGCGACTTCTTCGATGTCCATGCCGCCTTCGGAGGAAGCCATCAGGACAACGCGCTGGGTCACGCGGTCGGTCACCAGGGAAACGTACAGTTCCTTCTTGATGTCGGCGCCTTCTTCGATCATCAGGCGGCGGACTTTCTGGCCTTCCGGGCCGGTCTGGTGGGTCACCAGCTGCATGCCCATGATCTGGTCGGCGTATTCTTTCACCTGTTCCAGCGACTTGGCAACTTTCACGCCGCCGCCCTTACCACGGCCACCGGCGTGGATCTGTGCTTTCACAACCCATACTGGGCCGCCCAGGGTTTCAGCAGCTTTCACTGCCTCTTCCACGGACATGCACGGGATGCCGCGCGGTACGGTCACTCCGAATTTTCGGAGGATTTCTTTGCCTTGATACTCATGGATTTTCATGCTGGCTTTCCCTTCTTTCGAATACCTGTAGATTTGGTTAGATGTATTTTGTACAGCACCTAGGCTGCTTCCGTCTTGTTGACGGACCAGCGTGGGTAGAACTCGGCAACTGCCCCGCCATCGGTCTTGAGGGCGTGGCACTTGTCAAGCTGGAACGGTTTTTCAGTCGCAGTGCTGGAGCGCTCGTTCACCGGCCAGACGTCGTTGGCAAAGGCTTGCACGGCTGCCGTCGGCAGCACCTGGGCCAATTCTGTCAGGTGGGTACAGCCATGCACACCGGCCAGCCGCTCCTTGACCGCCTGGCGAAAACCCTTCATCAGGTTCAGGCCGATCAAGGCTTTGTAGGCTGGGCCAATCGTGTCGCAATGGCCGGGATAAGGAACGGCGTCCGAACATGCTTCGGCATCGACGATGGTCAGCTGCTTATCGACGGTCACGCGCAGCCACAGGTCGTGCAGGGCCTCGTTGGCCTTGCGCGGGCCGGATGCCAGCATGGTGTCGAAGGATTTGATGTCCGTGATATGGGCGTCAAGATCCCACAGGCCATCCTCGCGCGCGAACGCCTGGATGTCTATGGCGCGCGTGTGCCGCAGCGCTCGTCGGGAGACAGGATTTGACAGGGACATAAGACCGATGCCACAAAAGTGGCCAAAATTATAAGCAGCTAAAACAGTACGCCGCAGCTTCTACGGACAACCACCGCACCCGCGGTGCTGCATAAAACTATCGAAGTGTAGCATACCTGCCAGAGCGCTTTCAGCTTTCCTCATCAGGCATGGTGCCTTTCATGGCGGTGCGGATGGCTTTCTGCGAGAAGCCGCGCGCCATGAGGAAGCGCAATTGCTTTTGGCGGCCTTCGGGATCGTCGGCCACTTCGCCGAATTTGCGGCGCCAGACTTCGCAGCAGCGCTCGACTTCGTCTTCCTTCAGGCTTTCTTTGACTTCGGCCAGCATCTCGCCGCCGATGCCGTGGTGCTGCAGCTCGGCGACGATGCGGCTGTTGCCGTAGCGTGCCGCGCGGCGGTGTACCAGGTTCTCGGAGAAGCGTTCTTCCGAGAGCCATTTGTTTTGTTCGAGGAAGTTCAGCAGGGCTTCGACGTCGTCGCCCTCTTCCGCGTGGCGTTGCAGCTTGCGGGCGAGTTCGAGGCGGGAGTGCTCGCGCTGGCTCAATAGGCGCAGGGCGCGGGCTTTCAGGGTGGGTTTGGGGAGGGGCATTTTTTAAAACCCGGTAAACCAGGGTACGACCCAAGGGTCGGACCCTGGGTGTGCCGGAGCCGGTGGTCGTGGGGTAGATGGGGTCTGACCCTTGGGTCTGACCCTTGGGTCAGACCCCGCTTTACCGGGTCTTAGTCGACCGCACGCAGCTTCGGCGCTTCTTCGCCATCGTCAGTCACGGCAGGCAGCTCGCGCACGCCCAGTGCCGCGCGCACCTTGTTCTCAATTTCGCGCGCCAGGGCTGGGCGCTCTTTGAGGAAGGTACGGGCATTGTCCTTGCCCTGGCCGATACGGTCGCCGCCGTAGCTGTACCAGGAACCCGACTTCTCGACGATCTTGGCTTCCACGCCCAGGTCGATGATTTCGCCTTCGCGCGAGGTGCCTTCGCCATACAGGATGTCGAAGTGGGCTTCCTTGAACGGCGGCGCGATCTTGTTCTTGACGACCTTGACCTTGGTCTCGTTGCCAATCACCTCGTCGCCCGACTTGATGGAACCGGTACGGCGGATGTCCAGGCGCACCGAGGCGTAGAACTTCAGCGCGTTACCGCCGGTGGTGGTTTCCGGCGAACCGAACATCACGCCGATCTTCATACGGATCTGGTTGATGAAGATGACCAGGGTGTTGGTGCGGTTGATGGTGCCGGTCAGCTTGCGCAGCGCCTGCGACATCAGGCGCGCCTGCAGGCCTGGCAGGGAGTCGCCCATATCGCCTTCGATCTCGGCTTTCGGGGTCAGCGCGGCGACCGAGTCGACCACGATCAGGTCCACGGAACCGGAGCGCACCAGCGCATCGCAGATTTCCAGGGCCTGCTCGCCGGTGTCCGGCTGCGAGATCAGCAGCTCGTGCAGGTTGACGCCCAGTTTCTGGGCATACACCACGTCCAGCGCGTGTTCGGCGTCGATGAAGGCGCAGGTGCCGCCCATTTTCTGCATTTCCGCGATGGCTTGCAGGGTCAGGGTGGTTTTACCGGACGATTCAGGACCGTAGATTTCCACCACGCGGCCGCGTGGCAGGCCGCCCACGCCGAGCGCAATATCCAGGCCCAGGGAGCCGGTGGAGACAGTCTGCACTTCCTCGATCGGGGCGGATGCGTCCATGCGCATCACGGAGCCTTTGCCAAACTGCTTTTCAATCTGGGCCAGCGCCGCGGCCAGGGCCTTGGCTTTTTCCGATGCAGGTACTGCTGCTTTTTTGTCGTCCATGATGTTCTCTCGCGCTAAATAAGTTGGGTCACTACGGTGTACAGGCGGTACTGTATAAACAAACAGTGTTTTTGGCAACCCCTTTTTTGAAATCTTTGCGAAAGATCAAAGGCGGAGTACATTAGCCCTATGCGTATCCTATTAGCCGAAGATGACAGCGTCCTCGCGGACGGCCTGACGCGCTCGCTGCGCCAGTCCGGCTATGCGATCGATTGCGTAAAAAACGGGCAGGAGGCCGACACCGCCCTCTCGACCCAGGAATTCGACCTGCTGATCCTGGACCTGGGCCTGCCCAAGCTGTCCGGGCTGGAAGTGCTGCGGCGCCTGCGCGCGCGCAGCTCGCTGCTGCCGGTGCTGATCCTGACGGCTGCCGATTCGGTCGAGCAGCGGGTCAACGGCCTCGACCTGGGGGCCGACGATTATATGGCCAAGCCCTTTGCCCTGTCCGAACTGGAAGCACGGGTGCGCGCCCTGACCCGGCGCGGCCAGGGCGGCGGCTCCACCGTGGTCAAGCACGGCCCGCTGACTTACGACCAGGTGGGGCGCAGCGCCTATATCAATGAGCAGATGCTGGACCTGTCGGCGCGCGAACTGGGCTTGCTGGAAATCCTGCTGGCGCGCACCGGGCGCCTGGTCTCCAAGGAGCAGCTGGTGGACCACCTGTGCGAATGGGGCGAGGAAGTCAGCAACAATGCCATCGAGGTCTATGTGCATCGCCTGCGCAAGAAGATCGAAGTGGGCGGCATCCGCATCGCCACCGTGCGCGGCCTCGGCTACTGCCTCGAAAAATTCAACCCGCCGCCCGCGCCGGCTGCCAAGTGAACGGCGAGCAGCCAGCCGCCGACTGGGAGTACGCCCCGGCCGCCGAGGAACAGGAAATCCAGCATTCGCTGTTCGGCGAAATCCTGGACTGGATGCTGGCTCCCCTGCTGCTGCTGTGGCCCATGAGCATTGCCATCACCTACCTGGTGGCCAAATCGATCGCCAACCAGCCGTTCGACCATGCGCTGGAAGACACCGTCACGGTGCTGACGCAGCAGGTGCGCGAAGTGGGCGGCACCATCCCGCGCCTGCCGGCCGCCGCGCGCGACATCTTGCGCGCCGACGACGTGGACAACATCTATTACCAGATCAGCAGCCCGGCCGGCAGCCACGTGGACGGCGACCGTGACCTGCCGCACCCGAAAGTGGAGCCGGAGTCGGACAACTACCGCGCCGGCACGGTGGCCTTCCACAACGCCACCCTGCACGGCACGCCGATCCGCCTGGCCTATACCTGGGTCAACCTGCAGGAGGACAAGGCGCAGCCGCCGCGCCTGGCCCTGGTGCAGGTGGGCGAGACGCTGGAAAAGCGCGCCAAGCTGGCCAATGAAATCATCAAGGGCGTGATCCTGCCGCAGTTCATCATACTGCCGATCGTGCTGGCCCTGGTCTGGTTCGCCCTGTCGCGCGGGCTGCTGCCGCTGCGCGAACTGCAGGAGCGCATCCGCGCCCGGCCGTCGGACGACCTGAGCCCGATCCCGCCGCGCCAGGTGCCGGAGGAAATCACGCCGCTGGTGAAGTCGCTCAATGAAATGCTGGAGCGCCTCAAGCTGTCGATCGATTCGCAAAAGCGCTTCATCGCCGACGCCGCGCACCAGATGAAAACCCCGCTGGCCGGCATGCGCACGCAGTCGGAGCTGGCGCTGCGCCAGACCGACCAGGCCGAGGTGCACCGCTCGCTGGAGCAGCTGGCCAAGTCGTCCGAGGCTGCCACGCGCCTGGTCAACCAGCTGCTGGCGCTGGCGCGCGCCGAGAACCAGCCGCAGGCCGGCACCGCCATGCAGCCGCTGGAGCTGGACCTGCTGGCGCGCGACACGGTGCACGACTGGGTGCAGGCCTCGTTCAGCGCCGGCATCGACCTGGGCTACGAGCCGGCGCGCGAGGAGGTGCCGATTGCCGGCAATGCGCTGATGCTGCGCGAAATGCTGTCCAACCTGATCGACAACGCCTTGCGCTACACGCCGCGCGGCGGCGCGGTGACGGTGCGCGTGCGGCGCAGCGCCCAGCACGGCCTGCTGGAGGTGGAGGACAACGGCCCCGGCATCCCGCCGGCCGAACGCGGCCACGTTTTCGAGCGCTTCTACCGCATCCTGGGCAGCAATACCGAGGGCTCCGGCCTGGGCCTGCCCATCGTGCGCGAGGTGGCGCAGCAGCACGGCGCGGAAGTCGACCTGTTCGCCAACCCGCGCAGCACCGATCCCAAATACCCGGGCTGCCTGTTCCGCGTCAGCTTCCCGCTGCGCGTGGAGCCGCCGCCCGCCGACGACGAGGTACCGCATTTTGGATAAGCTCGAACGCCACTGGCGCCGCGTGCGCCGCATGACGGGCTGGCTGCTGGCCGGCTGGCTGCTGGCGACGTTCTGCATCATCTTCTTCGCGCGCGAGCTGAGCGGACTGTCCGTGTTCGGCTGGCCGCTCTCGTTCTACCTGGCGGCGCAGGGCGCCTCGCTGATCTACCTGGCCATCATCGGCTTTTATGCCTGGCGCATGAACGGGCTCGAGCGGCGCTACCGCAGCGAAACACGGCGCGGGGACGAAGCATGAAGACACCCTTCTTCCAGAAGCTGTCGCGCTACTACCTGATCTTCACCGCCTGTTTCGGCGCCTTCCTGCTGGCGCTGGCCATGCTGGAAAAGGAGGGCATGCCGCGCCTGTGGATCGGCTACATGTTCATGTTCGCCACCATCGTGCTGTACGCCGCGATCGGCGTGATCAGCCGCACGTCCAACGTGGCCGAATACTATGTGGCCGGGCGGCGCGTGCCGTCGCTGTTCAACGGCATGGCCACCGCCGCCGACTGGATTTCGGCCGCCAGCTTCATCTCGCTGGCGGGCGGTCTGTACCTGCACGGCTTCGACGGCCTGGCCTACATCATGGGCTGGACCGGCGGCTATTGCCTGGTGGCGCTGCTGATCGGCCCCTACCTGCGCAAGTTCGGGCAGTACACGATCCCCGACTTCTTCGCGGCGCGCTACGGCGGCAACTTCGAGGGCCGCGCGGTGCGGCTGATGGCGGTCAGCGCCACCATCATCATCTCCTTCACCTATGTGGTGGCGCAGATCTATGCGGTGGGCCTGATCGCCTCGCGCTTCACCGGAGTCGATTTCTCGGTCGGCATCTTCCTCGGCCTGGCCTCAATCCTGGTGTGCTCCTTCCTGGGCGGCATGCGCGCCATTACCTGGACCCAGGTGGCGCAATACATCATCATCCTGGTGGCCTTCCTGATGCCGGCCATGTGGCTGGCGGTCAAGCACGGCGGCAATCCGGTGCCGCAAGTCGCCTACGGCAAGCTGCTGCCCCAGCTCAGCGCGCGCGAAGCGCAGCTGGCGCACGACGAGAAGGAGGCCGAGGTGCGCGAGGTATTCATGCAGCGCGCCGAGGACTTCGGCGTGCGCCTGCACGGCCTGCCGTTCTCCTGGGATTCGGGACGGCAGGAGGCGCAGCACAACCTGGACGTGGTCAAGCAGCGCAACGGCTCGCTGCTGGAGATCCGCGCCGCTGAACGGGCGCTGGCCGACTATCCGAAATCGGTGGAAGAAGCGGCGGCCGTCTGGAGCGCGCAGCGGAATGCCAACCTGGCGCGGGCGCGGGCGCCGGTCAAGCATGCCGAGCCCTTCCCCGGCGCCAGCCGCGAGCAATCGGACCAGAAGCGCAACAACTTCCTGGCGCTGGTGTTCTGCCTGATGGTGGGGACCGCCGCGCTGCCGCACATCCTGATGCGCTCCTACACCACGCCCTCGGTGCGGGAAACGCGGGTCTCGGTGTTCTGGACCCTGTTCTTCATCCTGCTGGTGTACCTGACCATCCCCGCGCTGGCGGTGCTGGTGAAGTACGATATCTACAGCTCCCTGGTGGGCAGCGACTTCTCGCACCTGCCGACCTGGGTCTCCTACTGGGCCAATGTGGACAAGGCCAGCCCGCTGCTGTCGATCAGCGACATCAACGGCGACGGCATCGTGCAGCTGGCGGAAATCATGATCGAGGGCGATGTGCTGGTGCTGGCCACGCCGGAAATCGCCGGCCTGCCGTATGTGGTCTCCGGCCTGGTCGCGGCGGGCGGCCTGGCGGCGGCGCTGTCCACCGCCGACGGCCTGCTGCTGGCCATTTCCAACGCCCTGTCGCACGACGTGTACTACAAGATCGTCGATCCCAGCGCCTCGACCCAGAAGCGGGTGACGATCTCCAAGCTGCTGCTGCTGGCGGTGGCATTCATCGCCGCCTACGCCGCGTCGACCAAGCCGGGCGACATCCTGTCGCTGGTGGGGGCTGCCTTCTCGCTGGCCGCCTCCACCCTGTTCCCGGCCCTGGTGGCGGGCGTGTTCTGGCGGCGCGCCAACCACCAGGGCGCCATGGCGGCCATGGTGGCAGGCTTCTTCACCTGCATCTACTACATGCTGCACGCAAATCCCGTACTGGGCGGCAGCATCGACGGCCAATGGTTCGGCATTGCCGCCAATTCGGCCGGCGTGTTCGGCGTGCCGGTCGGCCTGGCGACGCTGGTGGCGGTCAGCCTTCTGACGCCGCGACCGGATGCGCGCGCCATGTCCCTGGTGCGCCACATCCGCACGCCGGAGCAGTGATAATTGGAGAACTTATGCGTATGCCTCTACTGCTAACATAATCCCATGAAGATATCTGCCTTTACCCTCGCCCTCTTCGCCGCAGCCGCGGGCAGTGCCAGTGCGGACACGATGTATAAATGTACCGACGCTAACGGCAAGATCACCTTCACCAGCCAGCCTTGTGGCGGGAAGAGCAAGGAACGCACCTTGAATGTGGTTGCGCCGCAAAGCGATGCCGTGAGCGCACGCCGGGCGGAAGACGCGGCGGAAAAACTCAGTGTGGCGAACGAGGAATTCAAGAAACGTGCCGCCGAGCGCGAGCGCGTCTCTGCCGAAGAGCGCCGGCAGGAAGCCCAGGCAGCACAGACTCGCGCCGACCGCCTGCGCTGGGCGCACAGCGAACTGCTCAAAAAAGAGTGGAAGGAAAGTGAAGAAGGGCGCAACCAGGCCAATGCACGGCGCCGCGCAGAGCGCGACCGCGGCATCTCTAACTAGCTTCTCCGACGCTTTCTTCGGGAATCCGGCTTTCCGTGGCGCCGTGCTTTCGCCCAGCCGACAACGGGCGCTGCAGACGCTGTAAGCCGTGATCGACAAGCTGCTACGCGCCAACCCTGTTCCGGGCGGCAGCATCGACGGTCAATGGTTCGGCATCAGGCCTGGGTACGCCGCACTAATGTGACAATTGGAGAGCTTTGTCATGCAGGTGATCTGATACCTTCCAGCGTCCGCCCGCCGTCGTGGACGGCCTGGCCGGTAATCACCACACATAAGACTACATGATCAAATATTTCCTTCCCTGCCTGGCGCTACTTGGCAGCCTGGCCCATGCCGCCCCGCCGCCAGCGCAGCACTTCTTCGAAGCCCCGCATTTCAAGCAAGCCATGATTTCGCCGAGCGGTCGCTATGTCGCGCTGCTGGTCGGCGACGGCAAACAGCGCGATGGGATGGTGGTGCTGGACACCGCCACGCGCAAGACCGTGGGCGGCGCGCGCCTGGAGGACAGCGACATCGGCGAGGCGCGCTGGGTCAACGACCAGCGCCTGGTTTTCACCATTGTCGACCACCGCATTGCGCCCGGCGACAAGCGCTTTGCCCCCGGCCTGTTCGGCATCAACCGCGACGGCAAGGAGCTGCGCCTGCTGGCCGACCGCGACAACAGCCGCGAAGGCACTGGCAGCAACATCACATCGCGGGTCGAGCCATGGAACACCTTCCTGATGAACGGGCGCGGCGCCCAGGATTCGGAATTCCTGTACGTGGAACGTCCAGTCTGGGACAAGCATAGCTACGTCATCGAACGCACCGACCTGGTTCGCCTGGATACGTCCCGTGGCGGCAGCACCATAGTGAGCCGCCCAGGGCCGGCGCAATACTGGCTGCTGGACCACAAAGGCGAGCCCAGCATCATGGCTGGCACCAAGGACGGCGTGGAAACCGTCTATTACCGCGACCCGGAAAACGGCAAGTGGCGCGCACTGGCAAGCTTTAACACCTATGAAGACAAGCAGGACGGCTTCGTGCCATTTGGCTTCTACAACGATAAGCACATGCTGGTGCGCACCCGCAGCGGGGGCGACAAGAATGCCCTGCACCTGCTGGACCTGGCCACCGGCAAGCTCGATCCCAAGCCGCTGGTCTCGCTGGGCGACTACGACTTCAGCGGCAGCATGGTGTACTCGGACAAGCGCCTGGTCGGCATTCATTATGTTGCCGACGCGCGCGCCAGCGTATGGTTTGATCCCGCCATGAAGGCGGCACAGGAGGCGGTGGACCAGCAACTGACCGCCACCGTCAACATCATCACGCCACCGGCCAAGCCCGAAACCCCGTGGCTGCTGGTGAGCGCCTATTCGGACCGCCAGCCGAGCGTCTTCATGCTGTACAACCGCGAGAGCAAGGAGCTGGTCGCCCTGGGCGGCAACCACCCATCCATCAATCCCGCCGAAATGGGCCAGCAAAGCATGGCCAAGGTCAAGGCGCGCGATGGCCTGGAGTTCCCCGCCTGGCTGACCATGCCGGCAAAGAAGGGCAAAAACCTGCCGCTGGTCGTACTGGTGCACGGCGGCCCATACCTGCGCGGCACCGAGTGGGGCTGGGACGCCCAGGCGCAGTTCCTGGCCTCGCGCGGTTACGCTGTGCTGGAACCCGAATTCCGCGGCAGCACGGGCTACGGCGACAAGCTGTTCCGGGCAGGCCTGAAGCAATGGGGCCTGAAAATGCAGGATGACATTGCCGACAGCGTCAAATGGGCGGTGGCGCAGGGCGTAGCCGACCCTGGCCGCGTGTGCATCATGGGCGCCAGCTACGGCGGCTACGCGACGCTGATGGGCCTGGTGAACGACGGCGATTTATACCGCTGCGGCGTAGCCTGGGCCGCCGTCACGGACCTGCCATTGATGCTCGATGGCGGCCTGTCCGTGCTGTCCGATGTCAGCGACGACTACCTCAAGTTCGGCGCCCCCGCCCTGATCGGCGACCTGGTCAAGGATGCCGCGCAGCTGGCCGCTACGTCGCCGCTGAAGCAGGCCGCCCGCATCAAGCGTCCATTGCTGCTTGCGCATGGCACCAATGACGTCCGGGTTCCGGTGGCCCATTTCAACAAGCTGCGCAGCGCGCTGAAGGAGCACAAGGCCGACGTCGAGTTTGTCGAGTATGTGGGCGAAGGCCATGGCTGGAGCGTCCTGGAAAACCGCCTCGACTTCTGGCAGCGCGTGGAGAAATTCCTCGACAAGCACATCGGCGCAGGAGCCAGGAAGGAGTGAGGCCGATGCTGCTGCGTGCCACGCTGTTCGCCATCGCAACCGGACTGGCCGTTGCGCCGGCGCTGCATGCCGCTCCCGGCGCGCCGCCGGTTGAAGCGTTCTTCGAGAACCCGGCCTTCACCGGGGCGCTGCTGTCGCCCAGCGGCAAATACCTGGCCGCCAAGATCGCCAAGAAGGGCGGCCGCAGCATGCTGGCCGTGCTCGACCTCAGCACGCGCAAGGGGGTGCCGGTGGCGTACTTTGAAGACACCGATATCAATCACGTGCAGTGGGTCAACGACCAGCGCCTGCTGTTCGATACCGCTGACCTGAGCGCCGCTGCGGGCCAGATCGAGTACGGGCCTGGCCTGTATGCGGTGAACCGCGACGGCAGCAAATTCCGCCAGCTGGCGCTGCGCACCGGCACGCCGTTCCTATCGCGCGCCGACGCGGACAAGCTGCTGCCCTGGCACACGTTCATGCTGCGCCAGGATGGCGCGCAGGATTCTGATTCGGTCTACGTGCAGGACTACCAGATGGGCGGGCCGGGCGACCTGCGGCGGATCAACCTGCTGCAGCTGAACACGCTGACCGGCCGCACGCAAACGGTCAGCGGACCGGGCGACGCCAAGGGCTGGCTGCTGGACCAGGCGGGCCAACCGCGCCTGGCTATCACACACGCGGAAGCCACCGTCGGCCTCCACCTGCGCGAGGGCGAGAGCTGGCGCAAGCTGGCCTCGTTCAACAACCACAAAGGCGGCGCGCAGGCGATGCAGGTGCTGGCCTTCGGCGACGGCAGCATCCTGTATGTGGCTGCCACGCGCGGCCGCGACCTGAGCGCCGTCTATCGCTACGACAGCGCCAGCGGGAAGTTGGACGACGCACCGGTCGTCGAGCTGCAAGGCTACGACTTCCACGGCAGCCTGGTGATCCGCGGCGGCAAGCTGCTGGGCGTGCATTACCTGCGCGACGGCGAAGGCACGGTGTGGCTGGACCCGGCCATGCAGGCCCTGCAGGCCGACATCGACCAGCGCTTGCCGGGGCTGGTGAACATGATTGAGCTGCCGCGCGATCCGCAGGCGGAAAATGTGCTGGTGCGCGCGTTCTCGGATAGCCAGCCCGCCATCTACCTGGTCTACAACCGCAGCAGCAAAACGCTGGAAAGGGTCGGCGAAACCCGTCCCGGCATCGATCCGGCGGCCATGGGCGTGCAGGAGCAGGTGAAGTATGCCGCGCGCGATGGCTTGCAGGTGCCGGCCATGCTGACCGTGCCGCGCGCCGCCAAGGGCAAGCGGCTGCCCATGGTGGTGATGGTGCATGGCGGCCCTTACCTGCGCGGCAGCACATGGGGCTGGGAGCCGCAGGTGCAGTTCCTGGCTTCGCGCGGCTACGTGGTGCTGGCGCCGGAGTTCCGCGGCAGCACCGGCTTTGGCGGCAAGCATTTCCGCTCAGGGTGGAAGCAATGGGGCCTGAAGATGCAGGACGATATCGCCGATGCCGTGCAATGGGCGGTCGCGCAAGGCTATGCCGACCCGCAGCGCGTGTGCATCATGGGCGCCAGCTACGGCGGCTATGCCACCTTGATGGGGCTGGTCAACGACCCGCAGCTGTACCAGTGCGGCGTGAACTACCTGGGCGTCACCGACATCCAGCTGCTGTACCGGGGCCACTGGTGGTACACCTCGGACATCTCCGAGGAGGCCAAGCGTTTCAGCATGCCCGATATGGTGGGCGACCCGGTGAAGGATGCGGAGCAGTTCAAGGCGACCTCGCCCATCGAGCAGGCGCACCGCATTACGCGCCCTGTGCTGCTGGCCTATGGCGGCCAGGACAAGCGCGTGCCGCTGGTGCACGGTACCCGCTTCCGCGATGCCGTGCGCAAGACCAACCAGCAGGTGGAGTGGGTGGAATACCCGGAGGAAGGGCACGGCTGGCAGAATCCGAAAAACCGCATCGATTTCTGGAAGCGGGTTGAGAAATTCCTGGACCAGCATATCGGCGCGGGGGGCAAAAAAGAGTAAGCTGGCGGCTCGTCCATCACTTACCTGAAAGGGGCAGCGCGATGTCGTCTGGCAAGATCCTGGTCGCACAAGGGGGCGGTCCCACCGCCGTGATCAACCAGTCGCTGGTCGGCGTCGTGCTGGAGGCGCGCCGTTTCCGCAATGTGACGCGCATCTACGGCGCCCTGCACGGGGTGCGCGGCATCGTCAACGAGGAATTCGTCGACCTGACGCAGGAAACCAGCCATAACCTGGAGCTGGTGGCGGCCACGCCCTCCTCCGCCCTCGGCTCCACGCGCGACAAGCCGGACCTGAAGTACTGCGAAGAGATCTTCAAGGTGCTGAAGGCGCACGAGATCGAGCATTTCTTCTACATCGGCGGCAACGATTCGTCCGACACGGTGCGCATCGTGGCGGAACAGGCGCAGGCGGCGGGCTATCCGCTGCGCGCCATCCACATCCCCAAGACCATCGACAACGACCTGGTGGGCAACGACCATACGCCGGGCTTCCCGTCCGCCGCGCGCTTCGTGGCGCAGGCCTTTGCCGGCGCCAACCTGGATAACGCTTCGCTGCCGGGCGTGTATGTGGGCGTGGTGATGGGGCGCCATGCGGGCTTTTTGACTGCCGCTTCGGCGCTGGGCAAGAAGTTCCCGGATGACGGGCCGCACCTGATCTACCTGCCGGAGCGCGTGTTCTCCATCGAGCAGTTCCTGGCCGACGTGAAGGAGGCCTACGAGCGCCACGGGCGCTGCGTGATCGCCGTGTCGGAAGGCATCCACGATGCTTCGGGCGAGCCGATTGCCACCTTGCTGGCCAAGGAAGTGGAGCGCGATGCGCATGGCAATGTGCAGCTGTCCGGCAGCGGCGCGCTGGCCGACCTGCTGTGCGACGAGATCAAGGCCAAGCTGGGCATCAAGCGCGTGCGCGGCGATACCTTCGGCTACCTGCAGCGCTCCTTCATCGGCTGCGTGTCGGACGTTGACCAGCGCGAGGCGCGCGAAGTGGGCGAGAAGGCGGTGCAGTTTGCCATGTGGGGCGACCGCAATGGTTCGGTGGCGATCAAGCGCACCGGCTTTTACTCGGTCGATTACGAGCTGCTGCCGCTGGAGGCGGTGGCGGGCAAGACGCGCACCATGGAGGATGAATTCATCGATGCGCGCGGCACCGGCGTGACCGACGCCTTCCGCATGTACCTGCGTCCCCTGCTCGGCTCCGGCATGCCGGACGCGTACCGCCTGCGCCCGGCCGCCGTGCCGAAAATCCTCAAGCGCTAAAAGCGCGCCGGCAGCTCCGCCGCCAGGAAATCGGACAGGGTGCGTACCCGGGTCTGCAGGTGGCGGTTGCCGGGGTAGACGATGTAGGCAATGCGCGGCTGCAGCTGCCAGGCGGGCAGCACGCGCTGCAGCGCGCCCTGCTCCAGCATGGGGCGAGCGATGAAGGATGGCAGCGAGCCGATGCCCTGCCCGGCCGCCAGCATCTGCCCCAGCATCAGGCTGTTGTCCAGCCACATGCGCACCGGCGGCTCGATGTCGCAGACGCCGTCCGCCCCCTCCAGTTTCCACACGCCCGGCGCTTCGGCCAGGCGGAAAGCCAGCGCGCGGTGCGCCAGCAGGTCCGTTGGCACCTGCGGCGTGCCGTGCCGCGCCAGGTAGCCCGGGGCGGCGCACAACCATTGCTCGACCTTCCCGGCCGAGCGCACCACCAGGGTGGAATCGGGCAGCGTGGTGCGCACGCGCAGCGACAGGTCGAAACCTTCCGCCACCAGGTCCAGCAGGCGGTCGGCCATGGTCAGCTCGACATTAATTTCCGGGTACAGGTCCATGAAGCGCGCCAGCAGCGGCGCCAGCACGGCGAGGCTGAGCGACATCGGGGCATTGAGGCGGATGCGCCCTTTCATGGCGGCCTGCTCGCCGCTGGTGCTGCGCTCCAGCTCTTCCAGTTCGTCCAGCAGGCGGCAGCATTCCTGGTAGTAGGCGCGGCCGGTGTCGGTCAGGCGCATGGTGCGCGTGGTGCGCAGCAGTAGCTGGGCTTGAAGCTGCTGCTCCAGCCAGCGCACCTGCTTGCCGATGCCGGCCGGCGACAGACCCAGCTCCTCGGCCGCCTTGCTGAAGCTCGCGCGCTCGACCACGCGGCGGAAGGCGTGCATCGCCGCCAGCTTGTCCATTTTAATCCCTTGGTAAAAAGTCTTTATCCAGATTGCCTGATTATCTTATCAGCAGAATCAAATAAGCTGGCTTCACTGAACTTTCTTTCAAAGGAGCCAAAATGAAACTCGCCACTGCCGCCGCTGCGCTGCTGCTGTCCCTCAACGTCACTGCCGCCGAGCCAGGCACCAGCCCTTGGGGGCCGAAGGATGAAATCGGCCGCCTGAACCTGGTCACCCCGGCTTCCAGCGCCGCTGTCCTGGCGCGCATCAAGGGCGGCCGCGCCTATGACCTGTCGGTCGACTACTTTGTCGGCATGCCGAGCTGGCAGGCGGCGGGCGACCCGCCTTACCTGATGTGGATGACGCATACGCCGCACGGCAATGTGGTGTCCGACCCGATGGGCACAGGCAAGGCCATGAACCAGCACGTGAGCTATACGGGCAGCGCGATTTCGATGTACGCCCACATGGGCACCCATATCGACGCGCTCAACCACTTCGGCCTGAATGGCAAGATCTGGAACGGCTTCAAGGCGTCCGAGCACCTGGGTGACCGCGGCTGGAATGTGGCTGGCGCGGAGAAGCTGCCGCCCATCGTGGCGCGCGGTGTGCTGATCGACGTGGCGGCGGCCAAGGGCGTGGATATGCTGCCGGATAACTACCGCGTCACCGGCAAGGACCTGGCCGATGCACTGGCGCGCCAGAAGGTGGCGCTGCAAAAGGGCGATGTGGTGCTGATCCGCACCGGGCGCATGCAACACTTCGAGAAATCGCAGGCCTTCATGCAGAACCCGCCGGGCATGGGGCTGGACGCGGCGCGCTTCCTGGTGGAGCAGCATGGCGCGATGGTGGTGGGGGCGGATAACCTGAGCTTCGAAGCCTTCCCGTCCGAGGCCAAGGATAACTACATCCCGGTCCACACCTACCTGCTGGCCGAACATGGGGTGCCGATCATGGAGCTGGTCAACCTGGAGGAGCTGGCGCGCGACAAGGTGTACGAATTCGCCTTCATCGGCGCCTCGCTCAAGCTGCGCGGCGCCGATGCCGCGCCGATGCGGCCCATCGCGCTGCCCCTGCGCTGAAAGGGAAATAGGGCAGGTTCTCGCCTGATGCAGGCCTAGTATGGCGTCTCTTTCATTGAGGAGGCGAGCATGAAAAAACTGATTGGGGTGCTGGCGCTGGCTGCCGGCGGGGCGGTGGCGGCGCCATCGCCGGCGGAGATCGAGCGTGCGCGGCACGGCTTCGATTTCCTGCACGGGGACTGGATGGTGCAGAACCGCAAGCAAAGCGATTACGCGAACCCGGACAGTCCGTGGGAAACCTTCAGCGCCAGCAATGTGGTGCATGCGCTGCCGGCCGGCATCGGCAACTACGACGAGTACCGCCCGCTGGGCGACTGGCGGCCGGGCTTTGTGGCAATGACGCTGCGCGTGTTCGATCCGGTGACCGGGCGCTGGAGCATCTACTGGCTGACCAACCGCGATGGCGGGCTGGATCCGGCCACCGGCACCCTGCTGCCGCCGGTGGTGGGACGCTTCGATGACGATGGGGTGGGCCGTTTCGAAGGCGAGGAGGTGTACAAAGGCCGCACGGCACGCGTGCGCTTCACCTGGACGCGCCGCGACGAGCGCAATGCGCGCTGGGAGCAGGCCTATTCCTGGGATGACGGCACCAGCTGGCAGACCAACTGGATCATGGACTTCAGCAAGCGCTGACCCGGGGCGGCGGTCATTGTGGGATTTCGATAGACTCTGCGGGAAACAGTCACGCTATCATCACACCCATGACTACGACCGCCTCTCCGCCCTCGTCGCGCCAGGTTTCGCTGCTGGCGCTGATCCTGTTCGCCCCTTTGTCATTGACCGCCTGGGCTTTGCTGGCGACGTCACCCAAGCCGGCTGGGCTGGCAACGGTGGCTGTCATCGCGGTCGGCTTCGTGGCGATTCTCTACTTTATCGTCGCCCGCCATGCGGTGGAGCTGACTCCCTCGCGCCTGAAGGTCAAACACAGCCTCTACACCTTTTCGCTGGAGCGCAGCGAAGTGTCTGCGCTGCGCGTCAGCGAGCTTGCTTCGGCCGACCAGATCGGCCTGGCGCTCCGGACCAATGGCGTGGCAGGCTTCGGCTACCTGTCCGGCTGGTTCCGCCGCGTAGGCAATGAAAAGATCTTCTGCGCGGTATCGCAAGGGCCGCTGTGGCTGTTGACGTTCGAAGGCAGCGCCGGGTGCCGGCAGCTGGCTTTGAGCGCCAGCGCGGAAACCGTCCGCCGCATTGAGGAGTGGGCGCGCCAAGGATAAATGGGGTACGTCCCCATTTTTACCGTCAGGTCTTAATGCGCAGGTACATGGCGATGCTGCGCGGCGCGCCCGGCTGGATCTGGAAGTTGTTGTTGGCCGACTCGTAGTACACCTTGTTGGCCAGGTTGTGCAGGTTAATGCCGGCTTCCCAGTGCTTGCTTTGGTAGCCCAGCATCGCATCGAGACGCACATAGGCGGGCAAACGCACCGCATTGTCCTCAACCGCAAAGCGCTCGCCCACGTAGTAGGCGCCTGCGCCAAAAGTCATGCCTTGCCCCAGCGTGTAGCTGGACCATACGCCTGCGGCATGCTTGGGAATGTTGGCCGGGCGATTGCCTACTGCATAGTTGTTGGAGCGCGTAATGCGCGCATGGTTGACGGTGGCGTTGGCGAACACTTTCCAATCCGGCGCAAGCTTGCCCATCAGGTCGATTTCGAATCCCCGGCTTTGCTGTTCGCCGGTCTGCACCTGGCGCACGCCCGCCGGATCGGTCGGATCTTTGGTGGCGACGTTACGCTGTGTGATCTGGTACACGGCTGCCGTCGACAACAGGCGTCCGCCCAGCCATTCGCTCTTGCTGCCAATCTCCTTTTGCAGGGACTCGACCGGCGCGATCTGTGCGAAGTCCTGGCCGCCGTAGAAGAAATCATTGCCCACCGGGACGAAGGAGCGGCTGACATTGGCGTACAGTGCATGCGCCTGGCCGGGCTGGTACACCACGCCGATGCGCGGACTCCATACCGAATCGGTGCGGCGCTGGCGCAGGCGGCTGCGATGCTCGTTCTGCTCCTGCCAGAAGCGGTCGGCGCGCACGCCGGCCAGCATCTTCCATTGCTCGCCAAGCGACACCTGGTCCTGTGCATACCACGCCACCGTGTCGGCCTTGAAGTCGTTGTCGATGGTGGTCGGCAAGGCGGCCAGGTCCGGCATGGGCATGAGCTGCTGCGGCACCAGCAGGCTGACCGGCGCAGTGGTGGCGGCGCGCACCAGGCGCCCCGATTCCTGGTGCCCGAACTCAACGCCGGTCACCACGGTATGCTGGGCGCCGCCGGCCTCAAACTGGAGCACCGCTTCGGTCTGGTTAAGGAAATTGGTCTGATCCTGCGGGAAGTAAGTGATCTGGCGCCGCACTTGCGTGTTGGCCGCGGTCAGCCCCAGGGTGCGGGTGTTGATGGCATCCAGCTCCAGCTTCGAATACTGGAAATTGTTGCGCAGCTTTAGCCTGTCGTTGACCGCATGTTCAACGCTGAAGCGGGCATTATGGGCATCGGTCGTGGCGAAATCATAGCGCTCGCCGTAGAAGTTGCCGACCGGGACATCGGCCGGCGCGCCGTTCTGCGAAGGGATGCCGCGATCGGGCGTGCGGCGCTGGTGCAGGAATTCGGTTTGCAGCAGGAAGCTGGTGCCGCGGCCCGCCGTCCACGCGATGGACGGCGCCAGCGCGGTGCGTTCGGAATGGACCACGTCGCGGTAGCTGTCGCCGGCTTCATACGCTGCGGTCAGGCGGAACGCAGCATGCTCACCGGCCGCGCCGCCCAGGTCCAGGTCGAGGCGGCGCAAATTGTCCGAACCGGCGCGCAGCGTCACTTCGCGCAGCGGCGTCCTGACCGGCTTCTTCGTGACGCGATTGATCACGCCGCCAGCCGAGCCACGGCCGAACAGCACCGCGGCCGGGCCTTTCAGTACCTCGATGCGCTCCACATTGCCCAGATCGCGGAAGTACAGGCTGTCGTCGCGCATGCCGTCCAGCAGGGTGTCGCGGGTGGCGTCGAAACCACGGATATAGAACTGGTCGCGCCGCCCTTCGCCCTGGGCCGGCGCGACGCCGCTGACATTGCGCAGCACGTCTTTCATCGCCAGCGCCCCTTGCTCCTGGATCAGCGCCTGGTCGACAAACTGGACCGACTGCGGCACATCGCGCAGCGCCACCTCCAACCTGGTGGCGCTGCTGGTACCGTGCAGCGGATCGGCTGCGGCGGCGCTCTGCACGACGATCATCGGCAGCTCGGTATCGGCCGCCAACGCGGAATGCGAACAGAATGCGGCAGCGGCAAGCGCCAGGGCATGGGGTTGAATACGACGGTGTTGCATGACTAACCTTCCTTCGGATGTGACGTTAAAAAATACGTAAAGCGCTAAGCCTATGGCTGCAGGTAGATATGGCGGGGATGCGGATGGCGCAGGAAATCGTGGTGCGAGATGTGCCAGGCATATGCGCCCGCATATGGAAACAGCAGCAGGTCGCCGACCCGCAGGCGCTCGAGCATGACATCGCTGGCCAGCACGTCCTTCGGCGTGCAGAGCTGGCCGGCGACCGTCACCGGCTGCTGGACGGCTTCGGGACGCGCGTAGGGATGCCGCCAGCCTGCCACAGGCACCACCCGGAACGGATGGCTGTGGCCCTGTGCATAGGGCGTGCGGAAGTGGTGCGTGCCGCCGCGCACAATGGCGAAGACGCGTTCCCCCGCCTGCTTGATGTCCAGTACTTCGGTGGCGTAGTAGCCGCAGAACGCGCTGACGAAGCGCCCGAGTTCGAACCGCAGGCGCGGCGTGGCGGCCGCGCCTTGCGCGCGCGCTTCCTGCGCCAGCAGCCCGGCCAGACCGGCGCTGAAGCGCGGCCAGTCGAACTGGCGCTGCGGCTCGCGGTAATTGACGCCGATGCCGCCGCCGACATTGATATGCTCGATGCGCAAGCCGTACTGTGCGCACCACTCGCGGGCTTGCCGCAGGTAAGCCGCAAGCAATTGCAGGTGCTTGTCCGCATCGAGCTGGTGTGACAGCAGGTGGAAGTGGAAGCCGCGCAGGGCCAGGGCCGGCTCCTGCCGCAGGCGTTCCAGGCAGGCCGGCAAGTGTTCGATGGCGATGCCGAACTGGGTCGGCTTGCCGCCCATGACGAGCGTGCTGGTCGCCAGCTCGGCCAGCGGTGGATTGACGCGCAGCAGGACCTGGGCCGGCCGGCCGCCGGCGCGTGCCAGCAGCGCCAGGCGCTCCAGCTCGTGCAGGCTTTCAACGTGCACCGTGGCGCCATGCCGCACGGCCAGCGCCAGTTCGCTGTCCAGCTTTCCCGGCCCGCTGAAGATCACCGGCACCTGCGGAAAATGCTGGCGCAGCCAGGCAATCTCGCCGCCGGACGAGGCCTCGAAGCCGTCCACGATAGGGGCCAGCGTTTGCAGCAGCGGCACGTCGGAGTTGGCTTTGATCGCGTAGTAAAAATCGCATTGGCCGGGCAAGCCTTCCCGCACATGCGCCGCGTGGCGCGCCAGTTCAGGCAAGTCATAAATGAAGGCGCACAGCGGTTCGTCGGAGGCGGCCTGCGCCTGCTGCGCTGCGGCGATCGCGCGTTCCCAGTCGAGCCTCATGCCGGTTGCTCCTGGAAGCTGGCCAGCGGATTGGCAAATGGCGCATAGTCAGCCGCGCGGTCGGCCTGCTTGAGGAATCGGTTGCACAGGTTGCCTTTGGCCGGCAACGGCTGCCCGTCCAGTACCGCCGCAATGCGGGCGGCGGATTGCGCCGTGCCATGCAGGCGTTGGTATTGCTGCAGGTGGTGGCGTACCTGCGCCCAGAGCTTTTGCTGCATGGCCGGGTTTCCGCCTGCCAGCTGGTGGATCGCCTCGCAGAAATTGTTGACGAACAGGCAGTAAGCGATGCGCTTCCAGCCTTGCTCGCGATCGTAGTGCAAGGCTTGCCGCGCGCGCGGGCTGACGCCGGCCAGGCGCCCATCGCCCCACTCTTCCTGCACCAGCTTGACTCCTTCGAAATCGCGCAGGAATGCCTGCGCCGGCCAATCGTCGCGCAGTCCGATCACAACGTTCTGCAGGTGCGGCTCGAACACCACGCCGTGCGCAAAGTAGCAGTACAGCACCGGATACATCATCTGTTCCACATAGCGCGAGAACCACTGCACGGCCACCGCGTCCGGCGCCATGCGCTCGCGCTCGGAGATCTGGCGCAGCAGTAACGCCAGGCGCGCCTCGCCCAGCACGTGGTTGCCGAACAGCGCTCCGGCCAGCAGCGGCACAGTGCCGGGCAGCAGGTTGTGCCGGTCGAAATTGCCGCGCAGGATCAGGCCAAAGCCTTCCGTGATCTCGCGGTTGGCGTCGGCGTCGGCGGCGCCCAGGTCGACCGACAGGAACGCCGGTTCGGGCATGATGGCTGCGCCGGGGAAGCGTTCGCCCAGCTCCGGCAGCAGGCCGCCCATGATGCGGTTCACCTGCAGCGCCCCTTCCAGCTCGTAGACCGCGTTCTTGCGCACGCAATTGGTCAGGCGCACGTGCAGCGAGAATTTATAGAAGTACGGATTGCCGGGCTGGTACAGGGTGCGCACCGAGGAAGTCGGGTAATACAGCTCGCCTTGCGCGCCCAGGTGGCGGATGCGGCCGTCGCGCATGGCGGCGGCGACCAGCGGTTTCTCCAGCAGCCAGCGCGCCTGCCACGGGTGGGCCGGAACCAGCAGGTAGTCGTCGTCCGCCGCCAGCCCTTGCGGCGCCTGGGCGGCAAGGATCTGCGCGCAGGATTGCGGCAGCGTGGACTGCTGCTGCACCGCGTCGCGCTGTACTGCGAAGTAATGCAGCGGGAAGCCGCCGCGCAGCTCCGGCGAATAGCGGCGCAGGTCCTCCGCGCTGAAGCCTTGCCGGCTCTTTGGCGCAGGATGGAAGGGATGGCCATAGGTCAGCGACTGTTCGGAATCAAGGTAGGCCGCCAATGGGTCGGACGGTATCGCACTGGGCCAGGGGGCTTCCAGGATGGCCGTGGTCACCTGCACGCTGTCTTCGATCTGCGCCAGCAGCTCGTGGTTGTACGGCTGGCCTGTCTTGGCCGCCAGGTCGCGGATCACAAGGTCGGCCAGCATGCGCCAGTCCAGCAAGGTCCAGGGCTGGCCGGCGCGTTTGCAATACAGTGCCGACAGGTAGCGGTAGTTGGCGCTTGGCGAGTCATCCTGCACGGCGACCACGATGCGGCAATCAAGCCGTGGCAGCAGGATGTGCAGGGCCTGGCCGGTGGCCAGTGCACAGCGCAGTGCGAGCGGCCAATCGTTCTGGCCGAACAGCGGTCCGACGCTGGCATGGCCTTCCGGGATCGCCACTTCGCGGCAATAGCAGTTCAACAGGGTTTCCAGGCTGCGCTGGCTGGCGGCGCAGTACGCGGCCGACAGGTTGGGACTAAGGTGCAACGCTAAGGTCGACATGAAATTCTCCAAGCATGTGTTGGCTGGCTACACGATCAGTCGCTGCTGTGCGCTGGCTGTTTGAAATCGCCACGCGAGCGGCGGAACAGGAGTACAACAAGGTGGATGCAGCTGGCCGCGAGCGCAGCCGCACCAATCAGGAAATGGGCCTGCAAGCCCCAGCGCGCAGCGGCGACGCCTGCCGCGAGGCCGGCGGCCACCGCGCCCCATTTTGTGCTGCCTTCAAGGGAGCCGAAGCGGCGGCCGGCGTTGCCGGCGTCGGTGATCGCGGCCACCATGCCATGCAAGGCGATATAACAGGCTGTCATCGCCACGCCCATGACGAAGCGCCATGCGGCCAGGGTCGCCAGCGAATGGCTGCCAGCCTGCCCCAGCAGCGCCACGATGAGCACAAGCTGGCTGGCGGCCAGCGTCGCCAGCAAGTGCCGGCGTCCGCACAGGCGCGATAACGGCAGCGCGCATAGCAGGTACACCAGGTGCGGCAGGCCAAACAGCAAGCCCGGCGCCGCCGCCGGCAGGCGCGCCAGCGTTTGTTCGGCATACGGGACGAAGTAGGGAAACGTAATGACGGTCGCGAAAATGAATGCGAACTGCAGGCCGTACAGGTGGCCGGGCGCGATCGCCTCGCCGCCGAGCGCGTTGCCATCGCCGCCATCGCTGGCCTGCCGCCCCTGGCCCGCATGCATTGGCTGTGCGCCGGCGGGCAGGCGCCAGACCAGCAATGCCGCCATGAAGGGCAGCAGCGCCAGGTAGCGGTACAGCAGCAAGGGCTCGGCGCCATGGGAGACCACGCCCATCAAGGCCGGCCCGGCAAACAAGGCCGCGCGCGCCGAGCCTTGCATCAGTGTCAGCAGGCGGGCCAGGCGGTGTCCGCTCACCACCGTGGCCAGGTAGGCATTCGATGCGGCGAAGGTGCCGCCCAGCAGGCCTTGCAGCAGCAGCGCCGCGGCGAACTGCCATACATTGCCGGCCAGGCTGGTCAGCCAGAAGCTGGCCGCCAGTCCGAGATGGGCGCGCAGCAGCAGGCGCTTCTTGCCGTAGCGGTCGGCCAGCCGTCCCCACCAGGGATTGGACAGCGCCGCCACCAGCGTCGGCATGACGAACAGCCAGCCGGCCAGCCAGCTTGCATCGTTGCCCAAAGCCTGGCGCAGGATGCGGTCGTAAAACGGCGGCATGCCCAGCGCGGCGAAGGCGGCGGCGAAATGGCCCGCCAGCGTTGCGGCGACAATCCGGCGCGTGCTCATGCGCGTGCTTCAGTGCGGAAGCGATGCAGCGGATTGGGCACGGTTTGCAGGCGCGCCTCGGTTTCCGCGAACAGGCGGCGCTTGGCCAGCTGCTCGACGCGGATCGCCGGAGCGAACAGGTCGAACGCGGCAAAGCGCGCCGCCAGTTCCGGATGGCGCGCCTGGTAGCGCTCAATGCAGGCCGCGGTGCGGGTCCAGAAATCGGCTTCCGCCAGGCCGTAGTGCTGGCGCAGGAACAGTGCCAGTTCGCCGAAATTGATGAAGAAGACGGCGTCGTGGAAGTAGTCGCGCACCTCCTCCGGCACCGTGCTTTCCATGCCGGCGGTGGCGTTGACCTGCTTGCGGAACGACGGCGTTGGCAGCAGCGGCGGGCACGTTGCGGGATCGGCCAGGTACTGCCGCACGAAGCGCAAACCGCCCGGCAAGTCCTTGAGCGCGATGCGGCATGGCAGGCCGGCACGATGGATCAGCACCATGTTTTGCGCGTGGGCTTCCATGCCGATGCCTTGCGCATAGAGCAGGTGGAGCAAGGGCGGCAGTACGGCTTCCAGCAGCGCATCGAGCCACGGCAGCAGGCCGTATTGCGCGACCCAGGGCGCGATGAAGGGGCGGCCGTCCGCTTCGCACTGGGCTAGGCCGGAGAACGGTGCGGCTGCTTCACCGGCCTGCAACGCCCGGTCCGCGCTTTCGCGCCATACCGCACCCAGCATGCCGTATTGCGCCGCCTGCAGCGCCAGCGGCAGCCCGGCATCGCGATAGGTGATGCCAACCACCTCGCGCAGGAACACCAGGCCGGTGGCGCGCAGCCCCGCGTCACGCTGCAGGATGCCGCTCAGCCAATCCGACACCGGCGGCGCATTTTCCACGTTATGGCAGGACAGGATGCGGTCGGCCGAAGTGTTGACGATGCCGATCGGCAGCTTGACATGGGCCGCCAGCGGACGCGTGGCGTTCGCCAGGGAACGGATCGATTGCAAGGGCCGGTAGACGTCGCTGCCTTCGCCCAGCCAGACCAGGTCGCGGCTGTGCAGCAGGGGGAACAGCTGGCTGGCGATCTTTTCCCGCCAATGCCACGGGTGCGCCGGCAACAGGCAATAGTCATCCGGCGCCAGCCCCATGGCGGCCAGCTTGCCGTTGAAGCGCGCGTGCTGCTCCTCCCCGATTTCGCTGCGCAAGAAGGTGGCCAGATCGATGTCGCTGCAGGTGGCAATGGTTGCCTTGGTACGCCGCAGCGCCAGCCAGGACAGGCGCACATCGGGCGCGAACTCGGGCCCGTAGGCCGCATTGTCGAACGGGTCGAAGCCCACGCGCGACTTGTAGCAGGGGTGGTACGGATGCGCGTCCTGCAGCTGCCCTTCCAGTGCGGTCAGGTCGCGCCCTTCGGCACCCTGGCGGCGGGTGTAGCGCGCCAGCGTGTCCTTTTGCAGCGTTTGCTGCAGCTCATACAGGAAGCGATGCAGCAGGTATTCGTCGGTGCCGATCATGGCGCCTGCTTCAAGTACGAACTCCTGCAAGGATGCGATGGGCCGCGCGCCTGCTGGCGCGCTGCGCACGATGGGAGCATCATCAAGGCGGATGCGGCCGAAGCTCTCACTGATGCGGCCCGTACAGCGGTAGGCGACCGGCTGGCCGTCCGCCGCCCGGCCAGGGATATGGAAGCTCACGCTATCGCGCCCTTCCGCTTTGATCTCCGCCGCCAGCAGCCGCTCGAACAGCAGTGCCTCGATCAGCTGGCGCAGCACGCGCTGTTGCGCAGCCAGGTAGTGCGGGGACGCCAAAGCTTCAGCGAACAGGTCCCACGTGACGGGCGAAGTCATACCGCCGCTCCAGCGGCAGCGAAGTTGATCCACATGAATGATTCCTTAGAAAGCGTTTCGGCCGCGCCTTGCGCGAAGCCGGGAAAGCCGTGGCACCGGCGCAGGGGTGCGCCTACCGCGTTTCCTGGAAGATCACAATGACTGGCAGCTTTTCGCCATGTGGAGAAGCCTGCTGGCTGTATGAATAAAAATGCAACAGGCCGATCTTAATACAAATGAGAATCATTTGCAACAACGATGCTTATCCAGGGCCGCGACCTGACTGATCGGCCGGCGCATCGCTCAATAAAAACGGGGCCCGCAGGCCCCGTTGCTGTTTAAATGGGGTACGTCCCCATTTTTTTATACGACGATGGTTTGGTGTTCGCCTTCGGCGCGGGTGCGGATCTTGCCGATGCGGGTGACGGTTTCGCCGGCTGCGGTCAGCTGGGCGATCGCGGCGTCGGCGTTTTCAGCGGAGACGATCACGGTCATGCCGATGCCGCAGTTGAACACGCGGTGCATTTCGGAGTCGGCCACGCCGCCGTGCTGCTGCAGCCACTGGAACAGCGGTGGCATGGTCCAGGACTTGCCATCCAGTTCGGCGGTCAGGTTGTCGGCCAGCACGCGTGGGATGTTTTCCACCAGGCCGCCGCCGGTGATGTGCACCAGGCCTTTGACTTCCATCGATTCCATCAGCGCCAGCAGCGGCTTGACGTAGATGCGGGTCGGGGCCATCAGCACGTCGGCCAGCTTGCGGCCGTGGAAGTCGGCTTCCAGGTCCGGCTTGGCCACTTCGATGATCTTGCGTACCAGGGAGTAGCCGTTGGAGTGGGCGCCGGAGGAGGCCAGGCCCAGTACCACGTCGCCCGGGGCGATCTTGGAGCCGTCGATCAGTTTCGACTTTTCCACCGCGCCGACGGCGAAGCCGGCCAGGTCGTATTCGCCGTCCGGGTACATGGATGGCATTTCCGCGGTTTCGCCGCCGATCAGGGCGCAACCGGCTTGTTCGCAGCCTGCCGCGATGCCTTTGATGACGTCAGTGGCGGTGGCCACGTTCAGTTTGCCGCAGGCGAAGTAGTCCAGGAAGAACAGCGGCTCGGCGCCCTGCACCAGGATGTCATTCACGCTCATGGCCACCAGGTCGATACCGACGGTGTCGTGGCGATTCAGCTCGAAAGCCAGTTTCAGCTTGGTGCCGACGCCGTCGGTACCGGAAACCAGCACCGGCTCCTTGTATTTCTTGCTGATCTCGAACAGCGCGCCGAAGCCGCCGATACCGCCCATTACGCCTTCGCGCATGGTGCGCTTGGCGAATGGCTTGATCGCTTCAACTAGGGCGTCGCCGGCGTCGATATCGACACCTGCGTCACGGTAGGACAGGGAAACATTCGAAGGTTGGCTCATGGTGTTTTACGCAACAGAGGCGGAAAGATGGGGAAAGCGGTGGCCGTTTTGCGGCAAGTCCGCTATTTTAGCATTTTTACCCCGTATTTTCTCTCGTTATCCGGCCCTTTTCAGCCTTTGGCACGGCAAACCGCCCCAAATCCCGGGGCACTGGCGGGCTTTGGCGGCTCCCCCACGGAGGACGGGCAACAGCGCGAAAATGCCCGGAACATCGTCGAAATGGCCAGAAATGGCCGTAGTTGCTGTGAAGGCGGTAGAATAATAGATCTTTATTCAACTGCGCCACCCGATGCCACTTCCGCTCTCGGTCGAACAAAAACAAACGCTGTTCTGGGTGACCGTGTGGGCGGCATTCTTCTTCCTGCTGTGGGTGCTGGGGCCTGTGCTGACGCCCTTCCTGGCCGCCGCCATCATCGCCTACGCGCTCAATCCCGCCGTCGATAAGCTGTGCCGCCTGCGCCTGCTGCGGCGCTGGAAGATGCCGCGTTCGGTTGCCGTTTCCATCGTGATCACCCTGTTCGGCGCGGCCATGCTGGCGCTGATGCTGATCGTGGTGCCGGTGCTGCAGAAGGAAATCCCGCTGCTGCAGGCGGCCATCCCTGCCTTCCTGGCCAAGCTGAACGACACCCTGGGCCCACGCCTGCAGCAACTGGGCGTGGAATTCACCCTGGACGGGGCCACCATCAAGGCCCTGGTGGCGGAGAAAATGGCGGAAAGCGGGGACCAGATCTGGGCCGCCGTGCTCAATTCCGTGCGCGCCGGCGGCAGCGCGGTGCTGGGCTGGCTGGCCACCGTAACCCTGATCCCGGTGGTGCTGTTCTACCTGCTGCTGGACTGGCACCAGCTGCTGGCGCGCATCGCCGGCGCCGTGCCGCGCCGCTATATCGGTGCCACCATGGAGATGGCGCGCGAGTCGGACGCCCTGCTGGCGCAGTACCTGCGCGGCCAGCTGATGGTGATGCTGGTGTTGTCGGTTTATTACTCCACCGCGCTGGCAGTGGCGGGCTTCGACGTGGCGCTGCCGGTCGGCATCCTGTCCGGCGTGCTGGTGTTCATCCCCTATCTCGGCTTCGGCCTGGGCCTGCTGCTGGCGCTGATGGCGGCGGTGCTGCAGTTCTCCGACTGGAGCGGGCTGGCGGCGGTGGCGGTCATCTACGGCCTGGGCCAGGTGATCGAGGGCTTTATCCTGACGCCGCGCCTGGTGGGCGAGCGCATCGGCCTTGATCCGCTGGCGGTGATTTTCGCCTTGCTGGCCTTCGGCCAGCTGTTCGGCTTCGTCGGCGTGCTGCTCGCTTTGCCCGCTTCCGCCCTGTTAATGGTCGGTTTTAGGCACCTGCGCCGCCACTACCTGCGCAGCAGCTTTTATAATGCGTAGTGTGAAGATCGATTACGTTAGCAAAAAGTCCACAAAGCCGGGGCAAGTCCAATGAAACAGCTGGTGCTTGACCTGGGTGCGGAGCCGGTGTGCACCCTCGAGTCCTTCGAGGTGGGCCGCAATGCCGAGGTGGCGGCGCTGATGCGCCAGTTCGCCGAGCGCAGCTCGCGCGAGCATTTCGCCTACCTGTGGGGGGAAACGGGCGCAGGCAAGTCGCACCTGCTGAAGGCGCTCGCCTCGAGCGAACGCGCGCGCTACATTTCGCCGTTTTCGATTGAAACCGAGTTCCTGTATTCGCCGGACGTGGACCTGTACCTGCTGGACGACTGCGAAAAGCTGTCGCCGGTGGCCCAGATCGATGCCTTTGCCCTGTTCAACGAGATCCGCGCCAACAACGCCTTCATGGTGAGCGCGGGCTCGGTCGCCCCGGCCGTGCTGCCGGTGCGCGAGGACCTGCGCACGCGCATGGGCTGGGGCCTGGTATACCAGATCCACGGCCTGACGGACGACGAGAAGCTGGCCACGCTGACGCAGATGGCGGAAGCGCGCGGCTTGACCCTCTCCCCGGGTGTGCTACCTTACCTGCTGTCGCACTTCCAGCGCGACATGGTATCGCTGTCCTCGATGCTCGACTCGCTCGACCAGTATTCCCTGGAAACCAAACGCCCGATTACCCTGCCCCTGCTGCGCGAATGGCTGCAGGAGGAAGCGAAGGAATGATGAAACTCGCACTGTTCGACCTTGACCATACGCTGCTGCCGATCGACTCCGACTTCGAATGGGGCCAGTTCCTGTGCCGCGTGGGCGCCGTCGATGCCGCTGAATTCAAGCGCCGCAACGAGGACTTCTTCGACCAGTACCAGGCGGGCACCCTGGACCCGGTGGAATACCTGGAATTTTCGCTCGGAACCCTGGCTGCCTTCGATCCCGAAGAACTGGCCGAACTGCAGCAGCGCTACATGACCGAGGTGGTGATGCCGAACATCCTGCCTTCGGCCCGCGCCCTGCTGCAGCAGCACCTCGACGCCGGCGACCTGGTGGCGATCGTTACCGCTACCAACCACTTCGTGGTGGCGCCGATCGCCAAGGCCTTCGGCGTGGAGCATGTGATTGCCGCGATGCCGGAGCGCGATGCCGCCGGCCGCATCACCGGCAAGCTGCTCGGCACGCCGACCCAGGGCGAAGGCAAGATCGTGCACACCAAGGCCTGGCTGGAAAAAATGGGGCATACGCTGGACAGCTTCGACAGCGTCCACTTCTACAGCGACTCCCATAACGACCTGCCGCTGCTGTCGATCGTCAGCCATCCGATTGCGACCAACCCGAACGCCAAACTGTCCGAGCACGCGACTGCGCAAGGCTGGCCACTAATTCACCTGTTCAATGATTAAGAAATTCATCCGCAAGATCCTGGGCGTCAAGCAAAAGAGCAACCAGCTTGTCGTGCTCGGCCCGAAAGAGCACGGCATCGACCCGCGCATGGTGTCCAACAACGCCATCCGCGTCACCAGCACCCTGCAGGAAGC
Source organism: Pseudoduganella sp. (assembly GCF_041914865.1). Taxonomy (NCBI): domain Bacteria; kingdom Pseudomonadati; phylum Pseudomonadota; class Betaproteobacteria; order Burkholderiales; family Oxalobacteraceae; genus Pseudoduganella; species Pseudoduganella sp. The sequence goes on from NZ_JAYSCO010000002.1 coordinate 29,425, forward strand.
CGGCTACGAAGCCTTTGTGGTGGGCGGCGCCGTGCGCGACCTGCTGCTGGGCGTAAAGCCGAAAGACTTTGACGTTGCCACCAACGCCACCCCGGAGCAGGTCAAGCGCCTGTTCCGCCGCGCCTTCATCATTGGCCGCCGCTTCCAGATCGTGCACGTGATGTTCGGCCAGGACCTGCTGGAAGTGACCACTTTCCGCGGCACCGCCACCGACAACGCGCCGAAGGACGAGCATGGCCGCGTGCTGCGCGATAACACCTTCGGCTCGCAGGCGGAAGACGCCGAGCGGCGCGACTTCACCATCAACGCCATGTACTACAACCCTGCCACGCAGGAGGTGCTGGACTACCACGGCGGTATCGAGGATATCCGCGCCAAGACGCTGCGCATCATCGGCCAGCCGGAAGCGCGCTACCGCGAAGACCCGGTGCGCATGCTGCGCGTGGTGCGCTTTGCCGCCAAGCTGAATTTCTCCATCGAGCGCTCGACCGCCGAGCCGATCGCCGTGATGGCGCCGCTGATCGACAACGTGCCGGCGGCGCGCGTGTTCGACGAAATGCTCAAGCTGCTCACTTCCGGCCAGGCCCTGGCCTGCCTGCAGCAACTGCGCAAGGAAGGCCTGCACCATGGCCTGCTGCCGATGCTGGACGTGGTGCTGGAGCAGCCGATGGGCACCAAGTTCGTGACGCTGGCGCTGGATTCCACCGACAAGCGCGTGATGGCCGGCAAGACCGTGTCGCCGGGCTTCCTGTTCGCCTCCCTGCTGTGGCACCAGGTGCTGGAGAAGTGGCAGGCTTACCAGGCGGCGGGCGAGCTGCCCATCCCCGCGCTGCACCAGGCTGCCGATGAAGTGCTGGAGTCGCAGACCGAGAAGCTGGCGATCCAGCGCAAGATCGGTTCCGACATGCGCGACATCTGGGCCATGCAGCCGCGCTTTGAGCGCCGCAACGGCAAGAACCCATACAAGCTGCTGGAGCACCTGCGCTTCCGCGCCGGCTACGACTTCCTGCTGCTGCGCTGCGCCTCCGGCGAGATCGACCGCGAGCTGGGCGACTGGTGGACCGCCTTCTACGAGGCCGACGAGAGCGTGCGCGCCGACCTGGTGGCGGCAGCGTCTTCCAACGGCGGCAAGAAGAAGAAAGCCGCACCGCGCCGCGCCCGCAAGGATGCCGGCGAGGGCAGCGCTGAAGCGGCCGCCGCACAGCATGATGCCGATGACGGCGACGAGTCCGAGGACGATGACTTCCTCAACCCGCGCCCGGAAGGCGAGGCGCCGGCACGCAAGCGCCGCCGCCGTCCACGCCGTAACCGCAACCGTAGCGGCGGCGGTGGCGCCGACGCGGGCGCCGGCGGCGAGGGCTGATGTCCGTTACCGCCTACATCGGCATCGGCGCCAACCTGGGCGACGCCCGCGCCAATGTGCTGGATGCGTTCGAGCGCCTGGGCCGGCTGCCCGGCGCCACGCTGGAGGCGGTGTCCTCGCTGTACCGCACCGCCCCCATCGATTCCTCCGGCGACGACTACATCAACGCCGTCGCCCGTTTGAGCACCACCCTGCCCGCGCAGGCCCTGCTGCAAGCCTTGTTCGATATCGAGCAGGCACATGGCCGCGAGCGCCCCTACTACAACGCGCCGCGCACGCTGGACCTGGACCTGCTGCTGTATGGCGATGAGCGGATTGCCACCCCCACCCTGACAGTGCCGCACCCACGCATGCACCAGCGCGCGTTCGTCCTGCTGCCGCTGCTGGAGCTGGCACCCGACGCCACGCTGCCCGGCCTTGGCCGCGCCGCAGAATTCGTCCCCTCCGTAGCCGACCAGGGCATCAGCCGCCTATAGCTTGCCACAAAACTATCAAATTGATAGTGTTGCAACATTAATACAAAAACAAATATTCTTTTGAGGCAATGTTCGCAGGGAGAAAGTTCTTCCTTATATTGCTAGGACTTCGTGTGCGGTCTACCGGCCTGCCGCGCACGGATTCCGAAAGACCGGGAAATATTTGGAGATCAGAATGGAAGCAGTCAAACGCATTTTGGCAAAAGTAGTAGGCGAAGAAGTGTCGGTCGAAGAACTGGAAATGGTGGCCGGCGCTGGCCGTGACAAGGTCGGCGACCACTACTGCGGCGGCGGCGCCGTCACCGGTTTCGGCGAATACGACGAGCCAATCTGCGACGCCTGATCAGAACGGCCCGGTTATGCCGGGCCTTCCATGCATGCACAGCAAATCCATCCTTATCGTCGACAAGGGCAGCGACGTACACGCTTCCAGCGTGCACGACGGGCTGCGCCAACTTGGGCATAGGCCTGTCATCTGGGACTGGAGCCGCTTTCCGGCAGCCGACAGTTGCTCGTTGCGGATACGCGAAGGCGAGGCGCCCGCGCTGTCGCTCTACCTCTCCGGCCAGCACCACGAGGGGCCTTTCGATGCGGTATGGGTTCGGCGCCGCCACGAGCCACGGGCAGCACCGGACGGCCATCCGGACGATACCCCGTTCGTCTTATCCGAGGCAGAGCGCTTCCTGCAAAGCGCATTGGCCTGCGCCGGCCATGCCACCACGCACTGGGTCAACCACCCGCTGCACGACAACCGCCTGACACCCAAGCTGGTCCAGCTAAGCGTTGCCGCAGAAATGGGCTTCCGCATACCGCCTACGCTGGCGGGCAATCACCACGGCGACGTGCTGGCCTTTTACGACGAATGCAGGGGCGAGCTCATTTCGAAGTACATGCACCAGTCGTACTGGCAGAACGAAGACGGCAGCCGGACAGTGAGCCGCACGTCGAAGCTGAAGGCCGAACACCTGGCAGACGCCTTCCCCGTGCAGGCCTGCCCCACCATTTACCAGCGCCAGCTCGGCAAGCAGTACGAACTGCGGGTGACGGTCATGGGCGACAACGCCATTGCGGTTGCCATCGACAGCCAGCGTGACGGACCAACCGTCGACTGGCGCCGCGAAGGAGGATACGGCCAACTGCGCCCGTATACGCTGGAGCCCGACCTGGCCGGGCGCTGCATCGCCTTGTGCAGGAAGCTTGGCCTGGCGTTTGGCGCCATCGACCTGGTCGTCGGCGAACAAGGCGACATCTACTTCCTCGAGGTCAACGCCGCCGGCCAGTTCCTGTGGAAGGAGTTTGCGTTGCCGGAGTTGCCGTTGCTGGACACGTTCTGCCGCTACCTGGCCGACCCTGCCTATCGCATGGCGCCGCAGGCCGCACCACTGCGCGTTAAGCGGACGCCTTAGCAAAGCGCTGCGGAATTTGCACCCATGGCTTCCGGGCGCGGTATGATCCGCCTTTGAAAGAAAAGGATCCCAGAATGCAAATTCCAATCTTCGTGCAGACCGTCGGCCTGCTCATCCTGTCCAACATCTTCATGACCGTTGCATGGTATGGACACCTGAAGAACTTCTCTAACAAATCCTGGCTGGTGGCAGCCCTGGTCAGCTGGGGCATCGCCCTGTTCGAATACCTGATCCAGGTGCCGGCCAACCGCATCGGCTTCACCCAATACAGCCTGGCGCAGCTCAAGATCATGCAGGAAGTGATCACCCTCGGCGTATTCGTCCCCTTCGCCATGTATTACATGAACGAGCCGTTCAAGACCGACTTCATCTGGGCCGGCCTGTGCCTGGTGGGCGCTGTGTACTTCATTTTCCGCAGTTAGAATAGCGTTTTTAGATTTAAAGGACATTCCCATGTCTGGAAACATGCAGCAGAACCCATACCCGGCACCCACCCGCGCCGTTCCCACCAAGGCGGTCACGATCCCTTCGATCAACGCCCTGAAAGCGGCCGGCGAAAAGATCACCATGCTGACCTGCTACGACGCCAGCTTCGCCTCCCTGATGGACGGCTGCGGCGTGGAAGTGCTGCTGATCGGTGATTCGCTGGGCATGGTGTGCAACGGCCACCAGTCCACCCTGCCGGTCACCGTGCAGGACATCGCCTACCACACTGCAGCGGTGGCGCGCGGTGCCAAGAATGCGCTGATCCTGGCCGACATGCCTTTCGGCTCCTACGGCACGCCCGAGCAAGCCTTCCACAACGCCGTGCAGCTGGTGCAGGCCGGCGCGCACATGGTGAAGATCGAAGGCGGCGCCTGGGTTGCTGAAACCGTGCGCTTCCTGGTTGAGCGCTCGATCCCGGTGTGCGCGCACCTGGGCCTGACCCCGCAATCGGTGCACACGCTGGGCGGCTACAAGGTGCAGGGCAAGACCGTGGAAAGCGCCGACCTGCTGAAGCAGGATGCGCTGAAGCTGCAGGCTGCCGGCGCGTCCCTGCTGGTGCTGGAAGCGATTCCGACCGCGCTGGGCAAGGAAGTGACCGAACTGTTGTCGATGCCGACCATCGGTATCGGCGCCGGTCCGGACTGCTCGGGCCAGGTGCTGGTGATGCACGATATGCTGGGCGTGTTCCCAGGCCGCAAAGCGCGCTTCGTGAAGAACTTCATGGAAGGCCAGACCTCGATCCAGGCTGCGGTATCGGCCTATGTCGACGCGGTGAAGAACGGCACCTTCCCGGCACTGGAGCACTGCTTCTAAGCCATGGGCGCCCCACTCGACGACGACGAGTACGACCTGCTCGACGACCTGCTGGCCGCGATGGGCCCGCAGGCCATGGACGTGGCCAAGCTGGAAGGCTTCCTGACCGCGCTGGTGGCCGGCCCGGCCGACCTGGCGCCGCAGGCGTGGCTGCCGGCGGTCTGGGGCGGCGCGGCAGGCAGCGAGGAAGCAGCCGCGCTGGCCGTGCGCCATTACGACTACATGCGCCTGTGGATGCAAAAGGACCCGGGCAGCTTCGAGCCGATCTACGAATGCGGCGGCAGCTGGACTGCGGAGGCGTGGTGCGAAGGTTTTATGGCCGGTGTGGCCATGGCGCCCGAAGCCTGGGCGCCGCTGCGCGCGCAGCAGCCGGCGCTGCTGCTGCCGTTCCAGGCGCCGTTGAACCCTGCCAAGGTCGCGCCGTCCGTCATCAAGATCAATGCCTTCTTCCATGCGCCGCAGCCGAAGGTGGAAAAGGCTGGCCGCAACGACCCTTGCCCTTGCGGCAGCGGCAAGAAGTTCAAGAAGTGCTGCGGCGCGTAAGCGCTCAGACCTGGATCCAGGTCGTCTTCAACTCGGTGTACTTGTCGAAGGCATGCAGCGATTTGTCGCGGCCGTTGCCTGACTGCTTGTAGCCGCCAAACGGCACCGTGATGTCGTCGCCATCGTACTGGTTGACGTGCACGGTCCCCGCCTTCAGCGCGCGCGACGTGCGGATGGCTTTCGAGATATCGCGGGTCCACACCGCTGCGTGCAGCCCGTACGGCGTGTCGTTCGCCTGCCGCACCGCCTCGTCCAGGTCCGTGAACGACAGCACCGACAGCACCGGGCCGAAAATCTCTTCGCGCGCGATCTTCATCGTGTTCTGCACGCCGTCGAACAGGGTCGGCTCGACATAGAAGCCGCCCGTTTCCTTGCGCACCGCCTTGCCGCCCGCCAGCAGTTTGGCGCCCTCCTCGCGGCCCGATTCGATGTAGCCCATCACGGTGTTCATCTGGATCGAATCGACAATCGCGCCCATGACGGTTTTCTCGTCGAGCGGGTCGCCCGGCGCGTAGGATGGCACCATGGCCAGCGCCTTCTCCAGGAACTTGTCCTTGATCGACTCCTCGACGAACAGGCGCGATGGCGCGTTGCAGCTCTCGCCCTGGTTGAAATAGATGGAGCCGACCGCCGCAGCTACGGCGGCGTCCAGGTCCGGGCAATCGGCGCAGACGATGTTGGCCGACTTGCCACCCAGCTCCGTCCAGGCGCGCTTGAGGTTGGACTGGCCCGCCATCTGGATGATCTGCTTGCCGGTGCGGGTGGAGCCGGTAAAGCCGATGCAGTCGACATCCATATGCATGGCCAGCGCGGCGCCGGCCTCGTTGCCGAAGCCCGGCAGCACATTGAACACGCCGGGCGGAATGCCCGCCTCCACCGCCAGCTCCGCCAGGCGCAATGCCGACAGCGGCGATTTTTCGGACGGCTTGAGCACCACGCTGTTGCCCGCCGCCAGCGCCGGCGCGATCTTCCACGCCGCCATCAGGAGCGGGTAATTCCATGGCACGATGGCGGCCACCACGCCGACCGGTTCGCGCGTGATGAGCGCCAGCGAGTTGGCCGGCGTCGGCGCGATCTCGCCGTACACTTTGTCGATCGCCTCGCCGTACCAGCGGATGCAGTTGGCCGCGAGCGATACGTCGACCACCTGGCTGTACTTGATCGGCTTGCCCATATCCAGCGTTTCCAGCAGCGCCAGTTCGTCCTTGTGCTGCATCATCAGCTCGGCGAACTTCACCAGCACGCGCTTGCGCTGCGCAGGGGCCTGGCCGGACCAGCGCCCGCTGTCGAAGGCGCGGCGCGCCACCGCGACCGCCTGGTCCACGTCCGCCGCGTCGCAGCGCGCCGTCTGCGACAGGTAGCGGCCGTCGATCGGCGACAGGTTGTCGAACTTGCGCTCGCCGCGCGCCCAGGTGCGCTCGCCGTTGATGAAGGCGCGACCATCCAGGGTCAGGGCCTTTGCCTTGTCATGCCAGTTGACCGCCTCTTTAGCGCTTTTTGCCATGGTTCAGACCCATCCCCTCTGTTGTAAGTCCTTATAGGTATCGTCCAGGCAGCGCCGGATCAGCGCCACCATCTCGTCGATCTGTTCGCGCGTCATCACCAGCGGCGGCGCGATGATCATGCGGTCGCCCACGGCGCGCATGATCATGCCGTTGTTGAACATATAGCCGCGGCATACCATGCCCACTTCCAGCTTGGGATCGAAGTACTCGTGGCCGTGGATGGTGGGCCCCTTGCGCCGCACCAGGTTCAGCCCCGCGACGAAGCCGCAGCTGTTGGCGTAGCCGACCAGCGGGTGGTCGGCCAGCGTGCCAAAGCGCTGCGCCAGGTAGGGACCGGTATCCTCCGCCACGCGCTGCACCAGCTGCTCGTCTTCGATGATGCGGATGGTTTCCAGCGCGGCCGCGCAGGCGACCGGGTGGCCGGAGTAGGTGAAGCCGTGCGCGAACTCGCCGCCCTGCCCGATCAGCACATCCGCCACGCGCTCGCCCACCAGCACGCCGCCCAGCGGGATATAGCCGGACGTGACGCCCTTGGCGAAGGTGATCAGGTCCGGCCTGATGCCGAAGTAGTCGCTGGCGAACATGCGGCCGGTGCGGCCGAAACCGGTGATCACTTCGTCCGCGATCAGCAGGATGCCGTACTTGTCGCAGATGCGCTGGATCTCCGGCCAGTAGGTACGCGGCGGGATGACGACACCGCCCGCGCCCTGTATCGGCTCGCCGATGAAGGCGGCCACCTTTTCCGCGCCGACATCGAGGATCTTCTGCTCCAGCCAGGAGGCGGCCTCGATGCCGAATTCGTCCTCGCTCATGCCGCGCCCTGCCTCCAGGTAGTTCGGCTGGCGGATATGCACGATGCCGGGGATCGGCAGGCCGCCCTGCGCGTGCATGCCTTCCATGCCGCCCAGCGAAGCGCCAGCCATGGTGCTGCCGTGGTAGGCGTTGAAGCGGCTGATGATGGTGTGGCGCTGCGGCTGCCCCAGCAGGTCCCAGTAGCGGCGCACCATGCGTACATTGGTGTCGTTCGCCTCCGAGCCGGAGCCGGTGAAGAACACGTGCCTGAAACCTGCCGGCGCAATCCCGGCCAGCTTGGCGGCCAGCTTCACCGCCGGCACATTGGTGGTGTTGAAGAAGCTGTTATAGAAGGGCAGCGTCTCCATCTGCTCGAACACGGCTTTGGAGATGCTGTGCCGCCCGTAGCCGACGTTCACGCACCACAGGCCGGACATGCCGTCCAGGATCTTCTTGCCTTCCGAGTCCCACAGGTAGATGCCCTCGCCGCGCACCATCACGCGCACGCCGCGCTCGCCGAGCGCCTTGTGGTCGGTGAACGGGTGCAGGTAATGGGCGTGGTCGTGCGCCTGGATGGTTTTGGTATCGTCCATCTCCGCCTCCTTACACGTGCAGCAGCAGGTGCTCGCGCTCCCACGGACTGATGACGGTCATGAACTCCTGATGCTCCAGGTCCTTGATGGCGGCGTACACGTCGATGAAACGCTCGCCCAGCACGAAGCGCAGCTTGTCCTCGGCACGCAGGATCTTCAGCGCCTCCGGCAATCCTTGCGGCAGCTCGTACTTCATGTCGTAAGCGCTGCCTGTGGTGACCTGGGTCGGCTCCAGCTGCTCGGTCATGCCCAGGTAGCCGCAGGCCAGCGTCACCGCCAGCGCCAGGTAGGGGTTGGCATCGGCGCCGATGATGCGGTTCTCCACGCGCCGGTCCTGCACGCCGGATTCGGGCACGCGGAAGCCGACGGTGCGGTTATCCATGCCCCACTGGATATTGATCGGCGCCGCCGTGTGGCGCACCAGGCGGCGGTAGGAGTTCACATACGGCGCAACGATCGCCAGCGCGCTCGGCATGTAGCGCTGCAGGCCGCCGATATAGGCTTTGAACAGCTGCGACGGCGAGCCGTCCTGGTTGCTGAAGATATTCCAGCCGGTGCGCGCATCGACCACGCTCTGGTGGATGTGCATGGCCGATCCCGGCTCGCCCGCCATCGGCTTGGCCATGAAGGTGGCGTACATATGGTGCTTGAGCGCCGCTTCGCGCAAGGTGCGCTTGAAGAAGAACACTTTGTCGGCCAGGCCGAGCGGCTCGCCGTGCAGGAAGTTGATCTCCATCTGGCCGGCGCCGATTTCGTGGATCAGCGTATCCACGTCCAGGCCCATCATGTCGCAGTAATCGTAGATGTCCTCGAACAGCGGGTCGAACTCGTTCACCGCGTCGATGCTGTACACCTGGCGGCTGGTTTCGGCGCGGCCGCTGCGGCCGACCGGTGCTTTCAGCGGCAGGTCCGGATCGGAGTTCTTGTCGGTCAGGTAGAACTCAAGTTCGGGCGCAACGACGGGCCTCCAGCCCTTTTCCTCAAACAGCTTGAGCACGCGGCGCAGTACCGAGCGCGGGGCGAAATCGACCAGGCGGCCGTCGCTGAAGTAGCAGTCGTGGATTACTTGCGCCGTCGGGTCGGTGGCCCACGGCACCATGGTAATGGTGGTGGGATCGGCCTTCAGGATCATGTCGCGGTCGGTGCTGGAAATGGCGCGGTCATAGGCATCGTCCTCGGTCGGATAATTGCCGGTGACGGTCATGCCAAGCACCGCTTCAGGAATGCGCATGCCGCGCTCCTGGGTAAATTTACCGCGCGGGAGTATCTTCCCGCGTGCGACGCCGGTCAGGTCGGGGACCAGGCATTCGATCTCGGTGACTCGTTTTTCATTGAGCCACTCGTCCATGTCGGTATAGCTGAAATTTTCGCGGATTGCCATAGCTTCCTCTCAGGTAGTTTAGAAAACAGCACTACTGAAGGAAGGCCACCTAAGGGATGCGGTCCCTGTGCACGCGGCATGCGAGACCGAATGCGCTGAACATGCGCATCGAGTCGTGGTTTTCTTCAACGCGCCATTCGGGGTGCCATTGCACCGCCAGTGCGAACGCAGGGGATGCGGCGACGGAATAGGCTTCCACCAAGCCGTCGTCGGAGCGTGCTTCCACCTGCAGGCCGGGCGCGAGCCGGTCGATGCCCTGGCCGTGCAGGGAGTTCACTTGTATTTCGCTAGCTCCATCCAGGATGTGGGCCAATAATCCGCCCGCTTCGAGTTTAATGCGGTGCGACGGACCGTATTGCTGTTCCAGCGTCTGCGTCTTGTCTTCGCGATGGTCGAAATAGCCGGGCACCGTATGCACCGACTGGTGCAGCGTGCCGCCCAGCGCCACGTTCACCTCCTGGAAGCCGCGGCAGATGGCCAGAAGCGGAATACCGCGCAGCAGCGCGGCGCGCACCAGCGGCAAGGTGGTGGCGTCGCGCGCAATGTCCTGCGGCAGCGATGGGTCGAGCGTTTCCTGCCCATACAGGCGCGCCTGCACATTGGAGGCGGCACCGGTCAGCATGATGCCGTTGGCAATGCTTAACAGGCTTTCGATATCCGTGGCGTCGCCGAGCGGGGGCACCAATAACGGCTGGCAGCGCGCTCCCACAGCTACCGCATCAACGTATTTGTTTTGTGCGGCGTAGCTGGGATGAGAGCCAATTTTATGGCTGCAGGCGGGGACCAGTACGATGGGGCGGCGCATTTCAGTTCTTCAGTAACTTGGTGTGCAATTTGATCTTATTCCCAATTTGCGATTGTGGCAACCGGGCAGTGTGATACTGGGTATACTTGGATTTTTAGTTTGGAGGTGAACCATGTTGACCCTGAAAGATCCCAGCCTTCTGCGCCAACAGTGCTTTATTGCTGGCGAATGGTGCGATGCCGAGGGGGGCGCAACGATCACCGTCACCAATCCCGCTACCGGGGAAACCATCGGCACCGTGCCGCAAATGGGCGCGGCCGAAACGCGCCGCGCCATCGAAGCAGCGAATGCGGCATGGCCGGCCTGGCGCAAACAGCCGGCCAAGGCGCGCGCCGCCATCCTGCGCAAATGGAATGACCTGATCCTGGCCAACGCCGATGACCTGGCGCTGCTGATGACAGCCGAACAAGGCAAGCCGCTGGCCGAATCCAAAGGCGAGATCACCTACGCCGCATCGTTCATCGAATGGTTTGCCGAAGAGGCCAAACGCATCGCCGGCGAAACCCTGGCATCGCCGTGGCCGGACAAACGCGTGATCGTGACGCGCGAGCCGATCGGCGTCAGCGCCGCCATCACGCCATGGAACTTCCCTGCCGCGATGATCACGCGCAAAGCCGGTCCCGCACTCGCGGCGGGCTGCCCGATGGTGGTCAAACCGGCCGAGCTGACGCCGTTCTCCGCACTGGCATTGGCCGTGCTGGCGGAGCGCGCGGGCGTACCGGCGGGCGTGTTCAGCGTCATTACCGGCGCGTCGCGCGCGATCGGCGGCGAGATGACCTCCAACCCAATCGTGCGCAAGTTGAGCTTCACCGGCTCCACGGCGGTCGGCCGCCTGCTGATGGAACAATGCGCGCCGACCATCAAGAAGCTGTCGCTGGAATTGGGCGGCAATGCGCCGTTCATCGTGTTCGACGACGCGGACCTGGACGCCGCCGTGGAAGGCGCCATCGCCTCCAAATACCGCAACGCCGGGCAGACCTGCGTGTGCGCCAACCGCATCTACGTGCAGGACAGCGTCTACGATGCTTTCGCCGCCAAGCTGGTGGAAGCGGCCCGCAAACTCAAGGTCGGCAACGGCGCCGACGAGGGTGTGACGCAAGGCCCGCTGATCGAAGAGAAGGCCGTCGCCAAAGTGGAAGAGCATATCGCGGATGCGCTCGGCAAAGGCGCACGATTGCTGTTGGGCGGCAAACGGCATGAGCTGGGGCACAGCTTCTTCCAGCCCACGGTATTGGCGGATGTGGGCGCCGACATGCTGGTGGCGCGCGAAGAGACCTTCGGCCCGCTGGCGCCGCTGTTCCGCTTCAAAACCGACGAGGAAGCGGTGGCACTGGCCAACGATACGGAGTTCGGCCTGGCGGCCTATTTCTACTCGCGCGACATCGGCCGTATCTGGCGCGTGGCGGAGGGACTGGAGAGCGGCATGGTGGGCGTGAACACGGGCCTGATCTCGACCGAGATAGCGCCATTCGGCGGCGTCAAGCAATCGGGCGTGGGGCGCGAAGGGTCGACGCACGGCATGGACGACTACCTGGTCATCAAGTACATCTGCATGGGCGGGGTCTGAACTGCGTTAGCAACTCACCCTAACATCTCCTTCGCCGCTGCGAAGATTAATCCCGATCCAGCAGCGGTAGTGGAAGTCTTTCTGGTGATCCAGGCGCGCCGTGTAAGTACACGAAACGCCCTTGTTGCGGCGTTCCCGATCTCGCGTCTCTGAGCTGCATTTAACCTTGGCATCTGGACCAATCTGATCGAACACTTCCTTGGCAGCCTTCCCTTCCAGGAGAATCGAAAGCGCTCGATCATTCCTCGTTGGCAGTTCGGCATATGCGGTTCCTCCAGAGTGGATCATGTAGCTTCCCTGGAGTTTTTCCCATTTACCCAATCCCAGAGTGTCGTCCGCCTTCGCCTGCAGCGGCAGTTGCAGCACCGGAAGAAGCAACAACATGGTGAACTTATGCATGGCTATCCTCGAAGCTCTACGTGGAAGTGATCATCGTGGTTCTTCAATGGAATGACAAACGGGACTCCTGGACCATTGAAGAAGACTCGAATAACGGGTGAGAATACACGGAATAGTTCAATTAACTTCTCGGTCCCAGCCCGGTCATACTGTGAATCCCTCCAAGTCACAGGCAACTCACGTCCATCCTTGCGCAATGGACGAATGTCCACTTGTAACCCATCCATATGTGATTTGTGATCTTCGTGTTTCCGTCCTCCTGGCAAGCTGATGTCCCCGACGCCGAAGCGTCGGCTGTCAATCGCTTGCCACTCCAGCCCAACGCGCAGAATTGTCGTCATCATTATTGGATGTGCGTATTGCCACGCACCTTTGGCTGGCCTCCTATCCAGTTTTCCGTAGACATAGTACCCCGAGTCCATCGGAGACTGAGGCAGCATGAAATACGTTCGTTCATCCTGCGGTTGGTGTAGTGAGTGATCAATCGGTGCCATGATCTCCCCCCCTAAACGCATCTATTAGTGGAGAGGCACCAGCCGCCGGAGGTATTGCCCCCAAGCCCCGCCGATCTTTTGCTGCAATAGCCATACCGCCCCCCGAATATTGGTTCCAGGAGCAACTATCTTGCACAGAGGTGTCGATGACAATCTTGAGCAACGTCAAAGCGTTGCAGGTAAATTAAGCGATTCGCGCCGAAAGGCTCTCAACCAGCAGATTTTTCAGTTCAGGTCCGCGAGGGCCGCAATTGCCGCCGGCTTCTTTATAGGAGCCGGTTGCCGGACCGATGTCAGCACCCGCCGCGATGGGGCGGCCAGCCATATTCGGACGGCTGCGAGGGCATTTGCTTTGCATCGTCTTCCGTATCCGCTCATTGGGCTGGGCTGAGCGGTCTAGCCACTTCAGGAGTTCCGCGTAAGCCTCAGGGCTGACAACCATCAGTGCACGGTCTAGCAGCGTTTCTTCAACCGCGCGGAGTACCGCCTCCAGGATAAAGTCGGAAGGCGTTTTGCCTGCAAAAGCCGCCGCGCAATAAATCAGTTCGCGCCCGGCTCGCGGAATCCGCAGATTCGGAGTGTCACGCGGTGTGTTAGTAGCTTGGGTTGTGCTCATGATCCTGTTCCTTCCGATGACCTCACATAAGGTACTGCATCGCAGTAACAAAGTCGTTCCGATCGGGCCGCAGCCAGCGGGACCGCGTTCAAGTCGGGACTTCGGCGTTGATTTCCAACCGCGTTTCCGCGAGGATTTTCTTCAACTCAGGCACACAGGATCCGCAATTGCCGCCGGCTTTCACGCAGGCGGTGATCTGCGCCGGCGTGGTGAGGTCTTTCTCGCGGATGGCGTTGCAAATGGTGTTGCGGCCTACGCCGAAGCAGGAGCAGACCGTTGGTCCGGCATCGGCGCCGGCCGCGATCGGGCGGCCTGCCAGCAGGGCGGCGCGGTCGGCCAGTTCAAGCTTCTCCTTCCCGAACAGGCTGGCGAGCCATTGGCGCGCGGGCAGGTCCGGCCGGGCTGAGATGAAGATGCATTGGACGATGCGGTCGTCGACCAGGTGCGCGGCGCGGAAGACGCCGGAGCTGCGGTCGGCATATTCGAGCCAGTCGGCGTCGTCGTCCCTAATGCCGAGCAGGCTGCGTGCCCATTCACCGAAATCTTCAATCGTATTGCGGCCTGCCAGCTCGTAGCGCTGGAAGTCCTTTCCTTGTACTTTGGTCCAGTAAGCCAGTGCATCCAGTTGCAGCGCGTCGCGGCTCAGGATGAAGCCGTGCCATTTGACCGGGAAGCGGTCAATCGTCACAGGGGTGTGCTTGAATTCCGGTTCGCCGGAAACGGGATCGACGGCTGGATTTACCACAGCGCCGATGCGGGCGTCGGAGGCGGTCTGGCTGTTCCAGTGGATCGGCACGAAAGCGCTGCCGCGCGCAATGCCGCCGCCATGCTGGACGCGCGCCACCATGCTGCCCCATTGGCTGGTGACGCGCGCCAGCTCGCCTTCCTTCACGCCGCACAGCAAGGCGTCCTGCGGGTGCAGGTCGATAAAGGCCTCGGGGACATGATCGGCCAGCTTGGGAGCGCGGCCAGTGCGCGTCATAGTGTGCCAGTGGTCGCGCACCCGGCCGGTGTTCAATGTGAGCGGGTAGTCGCCGTCCGGCAGGTTGGCCGGGGCGCGCGGCACCGTCGGCACGAAACGCGCGCGGCCGTCCGCATGCGAGAAGCGGCCGTCAGCGAAGGGGCGGTCCGCCGCGGATGGATGGGCCGCGAGGGCCAGGGCGCCGGCAGGCGCGGGCCATTGCGTTGGCGGGAGTGCATCAAAGGCGGCTTCGCTGAGCGTGGCGAGGGCGCCAATGTTGAAGGCGCGCGGCAAGTCGCCGGCGGCGTTGCGCCAGGCGCTGAGGCGGGCGTGCTCGGCGAAGATTTCGGCGGCGCTGGCGTAGCCAAAGCCGTCGTAGCCCATGCGCAGGGCGAACTGCGACAGGATCAGCCAGTCGGCCCTGGCCTCGCCCGGCGCAGGCAGGAAGGCGCGCTGGCGCGAGATGCGGCGCTCGGAGTTGGTGACGGTGCCATCTTTCTCGCCCCAGGCCAGCGCGGGCAGCAGGACGTCGGCGTAGGCGTTGGTATCGGTGTCCCGCACCACGTCGGAGACGACGACCAGCTCGCAGCGCTCCAGCGCACGCCGCACCTGGTCGGCATTGGGCAGGCTGACGACAGGATTGGTGGCGATCACCCAGACCGCTTTGACGCGGCCTGCCTCGATAGCTTCAAAGAGGTCGACCGCCTTCAGGCCCGGGCGCTCGGCGATGCGCGGCGAAGACCAGAAGGTTTGCACGGCGTCGCGGTGGGCAGCGTTGTCGAGGTCGAGGTGCGCGGCCAGCATGTTCGCCAGCCCGCCGACCTCGCGCCCGCCCATCGCATTCGGCTGGCCGGTGATGGAGAACGGGCCCATGCCCGGCTTGCCGATCCGGCCGCCGAGCAGATGGCAGTTGATGATCGCATTGACCTTGTCGGTGCCGGCGCTGGACTGGTTCACGCCCATCGAGAAGCCGGTGACCACTTTCGCGGTGGCGGCGAACGATTCGTAGAACTCCATCAGGTCCTGCAGGTTGACGCGGCAGGCACGGGCCACATCTTCGGGCGCGATGTCGGCGGCGGCCAGCGCGTCTTGCAGCCCGCTGGTGTGGGCGGCGGCAAAGGCCGGATCGACCGCGCCGATACGCGCCAGGTAGCTGAGCAGGCCGTTGAACAGCCACACATCCGTGCCCGGCTTGATCGGCAGGTGCAGGTCCGCCAGCTCGCAGGTGGCGGTGCGGCGCGGATCGACCACCACGATCTTCATTCCCGGCCGCGCCTCCCTGGCGCGCGCCAGGCGCTGGAACAGGATCGGGTGGCACCAGGCCAGGTTGGAGCCGACCAGCACCACCATGTCGGCGTGCTCGATGTCGTCGTAATTGACCGCCACCACATCTTCGCCGAACGCGCGCTTATGTCCCGCCACTGCGGACGACATGCACAGGCGCGAGTTGGTGTCGATATTGGCGCTGCCGATGTAGCCCTTCATCAGCTTGTTGGCAACATAGTAGTCCTCGGTCAGCAACTGGCCGGAGACGTAGAAGGCCACGGCATCCGGGCCGTGTTCATCGATGATGGCGCGCCACTTGCCCGCTACATGGTCGAGCGCCTCGCCCCAGGCCACGCGCTGCGGCGGCGCGCGGCGCGCGCCATCGGCCACGCGCTCGCGCAGCATCGGGTACAGCAGGCGGCCCTCCAGTCCGATGGTCTCGCCCAGCGCCGATCCCTTCACGCACAGGCGGCCCTGGTTGGCCGGGTGCGAGGCATCGCCCGCAATATCGAATCCGCCATCGCCGCGCGGCGTTGCCGTCACACCGCAGCCTACGCCGCAATAGGCGCACGTCGTCTTAATCATGGTTCACGCGGCCTGCGCGCACAGCGCCTGGCCAAACAAGAGGTGGTTGCGCAGCGACGAGATGTCGGTGCGGTTCTGGATCAGGTCGAAATACCAGGGGCCGTCCTGCACGTCGCCGTAAAGAACCGCGCCGGTGATGCGGTTGCCGTCCAGCACCAGCCGCTTGTACACGCCGCGGCGCGGATCGCGCAGCACCAGGTCTTCGCTACCCTCGCCGCCGATGAAATCGCCCACCGAGTACAGGTCGACCCCGGTCACCTTCAGTCGCACCGGCGTCACCTGCTGCACATAGCGGCGGTGGCCGGCGCCGGCCAGGTGTGCGGCGCACACGCGCGCCTGCTCCCAGATCGGCGCCACCAGGCCGAAGGTGGCGCGGCGGTGCTGCACGCATTCACCCACGGCGTAGACGCGGGGGTCGAAGGTCTGCAGCGTGTCGTCCACCACGATGGCGCGTTCGCAATGCAGGCCGCTGCGCTTGGCCAGCTCGATATTCGGCCGCACGCCGGCCGTCATCACCACCAGGTCGGCCGGGATCTCGCTGCCGTCGGCAAAACGCACCGCCGTCACGCGCCCGGGGCCGACGATCTCGCTGGTCTGCGCCGCCATGCGGAAGGCCAGGCCTTTGTCCGCCAGCGCCTTCTGCAGCAGCTGCGCGGCGGGCTTGTCGAGCTGCTGGTTCATCAAGGCATCGGTGGCGTGCACCACGGTCACCTGCATGCCCTGCCGCTGCAGGCCGTTGGCCGCCTCCAGCCCGAGCAGGCCGCCGCCGATCACCACGGCGTGGCGCTGGTCGCGCGCGGCGGCCAGCATCTGCTCGACATCGTTGATGTCGCGGAAGGCCAGCACGCCCGGCAGCCCGTGGCCCGGTACCGGGATGATGAAGGGGCGCGAGCCGGTCGCCAGCAGCAGGCGGTCGTAGCGCACTTCCAGCCCGGAGCGGGCGCGCACCAGGCGGCGCTTGCGGTCGATGTGCTCGACCGGGTCGCCGGTGTGCAGCGTGATGCGGTTTGCCGCGTACCATTCGCGCGTGTTGAGCATGATGTCATCCACCGACTTCTCGCCCGCCAGCACCGGCGACAGCAGGATGCGGTTGTAGTTGCCGTGCGGCTCGGCGCCGAAGACGGTGATGTCGTACATGTCCGGCGCCAGCTTGAGCAGCTCTTCCACCGTGCGCATGCCGGCCATGCCGTTGCCGACCACGACCAGGGCGGGTTTCATGCGCCGACCCAGACCTTTCCGCCTTCAATACGGGCCGGCCACGTCGGCACGGAGTGCTCCGGCGCTTCCAGGCATTCGCCCGTTTGCAGGTCGAAGTGGTGCTTGTAGATCGGCGATGCGACCACCAGGCGTTCGCCCAGGTTGCCGACCAGGCCGCGCGACAGCACGGAGGCTTCGGCGTTGGGGTCGTAATTGCCGATGGCGAAGACGCGGCTGCCCTGGCCGTCGTCCATGCGGAAGACGGCGACCTGCTGGCCTTGCAGCAGCGCGCAGACGCCGGTGTTGGGGAGGATCTCTTCCACGTTGCAGATGGCGGTCCAGGCGGCGGCGGATTGGTCTCGGTGCATTTTGCTGCTCCTTTTTTAGAACCGGGAAACCAGGGTACGGCCCGAAGGGCCGGACCCTGCGCTTCGTTCTTCGATGGTGGCGGGGCGGATCTGGCCGCGCTCCTGCATGAAGACGACGTTGCTGTCCGGCTCCGGGCTGTTGACGAAATGGCGGAAGCGGGCGCGCGTTTCCGGGTTGTTGACGGCTTCCTTCCATTCGCAGGCGTAGCTGTCGACAACGCGCTGCATGTCGGCTTCCATCTCGGCGTTGATGCCAAGCTTGTCGCTGATGATTACCGCCTTCAGGTAATCCAGGCCGCCTTCCAGGTTTTCGCGCCAGGTGCTGGTGCGCTGCAGGCGGTCCGCGGTGCGGCTGTAGAACATGAGGAAGCGGTCGATGTAGGCCACCAGGGTCGGCTTGTCCAGGTCGGATGCCAGCAGCTCGGCGTGGCGCGGCTTCATGCCGCCGTTGCCGCATACGTACAGGTTCCAGCCCTTCTCCGTGGCGATGATGCCGACGTCCTTGCCCTGCGCTTCGGCGCACTCGCGGGTGCAGCCGGACACGCCGAATTTGATCTTGTGCGGCGTGCGCAGGCCCTTGTAGCGGTTTTCCAGCTCGATGGCCAAGCCGACCGAATCGCCCACGCCGTAGCGGCACCAGGTCGACCCAACGCAGGACTTCACCGTGCGCAGCGATTTGCCGTAGGCGTGCCCGGTTTCGAAGCCGGCGGCGATCAGCTCTTCCCAGATCAGCGGCAGCTGCTCGACGCGTGCGCCGAACAGGTCGACGCGCTGGCCGCCGGTGATCTTGGTGTACAGGCCGTACTTCTTCGCCACCTGGCCGACAGCGATCAGGCCTTCCGGCGTTACCTCGCCGCCCGGCATGCGCGGCACCACCGAGTAGGTGCCGTCTTTCTGGATATTGCCAAGGAAGTAGTCGTTGGAGTCCTGCAGGCTGGCGTGCTCCTTCTTCAGCACGAAGTCGTTCCAGCAGGTGGCCAGGATGCTGGCCGCCAGCGGTTTGCAGATATCGCAGCCCAGGCCCTTGCCATGGCGCGCCAGCAGTTCCTCGAAGGTCTTGACCTGGCCGACGCGGACCAGGTGGAACAGCTCCTGGCGCGAGTGGGCGAAGTGCTCGCAGACGTGGTTGTTCACGTCCATGCCGAGCTTCTTCATCTCGGCTTTCATGACCTGCGTCACCAGCGGCACGCAGCCGCCGCAGGAGGTGCCGGCGCCGCAGCATTTCTTGAGGGCGCCGATACTGGTGGCGCCGCCCGCCACCGCCTCGCAGATAGCGCCCTTCGATACGTCGTTGCAGGAGCAGATCTGCGCGCTGGCCGGCAGCGCGTCCACGCCCAGGCCCGGCCTGGCGGCGCCGTCCGCTTGCGGCAGGATCAGGAACTCCGGCGCTTCCGGCAGCTCGATCCTGTTCAGCATCATCTGCAGCAGGGTGCCGTATTCGCCGGCATCGCCCACCATCACGCCACCCAGCAGGTACTTGCCGCAACCGGAGACGACGATCTTCTTGTAGACCTGCTTGCGTTCGTCCGTGAACTGGTAGGAGCGCGCACCTTCCGCCCTGGCGTGCGGATCGCCGATGCTGGCCACGTCCACACCCATCAGCTTCAACTTGGTGCTCATGTCGGCGCCGCTGAATTCCGCACCGCTGTCGCCCAGGATATGGCGCGCCGCGACGCGCGCCATGTCGTAGCCCGGCGCCACCAGGCCGTACACCATGCCGTTCCACAGCGCGCATTCGCCAATCGCGTAGATGTTCGCATCGGTCGTCTGGCAGTGGCTGTTGATGGCGATGCCGCCGCGCGGCCCTACTTCCAGGCCGCACTCGCGCGCCAGGTAGTCGCGCGGGCGGATACCGGCGGAGAACACGATCATATCGGTTTCCAGCGAGCTGCCGTCGGCGAACTGCATGCGGTGGGTGGCCCACTCGCCCGCTACGATGCCGGTGGTGTTCTTGCCGGTGTGGACGGTCACGCCCAGTTCTTCGATCTTCTGGCGCAGCACGCGGCCGCCGCCGTCGTCCACCTGCACCGCCATCAGGCGCGGCGCAAACTCCACCACATGGGTTTCCAGGCCCATGTCGCGCAGCGCCTTGGCGCATTCCAGGCCGAGCAGGCCGCCGCCGATCACCACGCCGCTTTTGGCGCGCGCGCCGCATTCCCGCATCGCCTCCAGGTCCTCAATGGTGCGGTAGACGAAGCAGTCCTTGCGGTCCTTGCCTTCAATCTGCGGCACGAAAGGGAAGGAGCCGGTGGCGATCACCAGCTTGTCGTATTCCAGCACGCTGCCGTCGTTGACGGTAACCTGGCGCGCAGCCGGGTGGATAGCCAGCGCGCGCGCGTTCAGGCGCAGCGCCATGTCGTCGCGCTCGAAGAAGCCCGGCTCCACCAGCGACAGCTCCTCCGCGCTCTTGCCGCTGAAGAATTCCGACAGGTGCACGCGGTCGTAGGCAGGACGCGGCTCCTCGCACAGGACGGTGACCTGCAGGCCGCTGTCGCGCGGCAGGCTTTTCAGGAACTGGTGGCCAACCATGCCATGGCCGATGACGACGATCTTCATGCTGCCGCTCCTGCGATGGCGTGTTCTTCCACGGTGGACTCGCTGAAGCGCGCCGCCAGCGCGCACAGCGCGGACATGGCAACCAGCAGGCCGAGGATCCACAGCGTCTGCTGCGTGTTGCCGGTGCCTTTCAGCAGGAAGCCCGCCGCCACCGCGCCCACATTGCCGCCCGCGCCGATGATGCCGGCCACGCCGCCCAGTGCGCGCTTGTCGATGAACGGCACCAGCGCATAGGTGGCGCCGCAGGCCATGTGGGTGAACAGGCCGAACACCAGCATGGCGGCCACGGCGAACAGCACGCTGTCGGCTTTGGCAAAGAACAGCAGGCCGATACCCTCGCCCAGCATCAGCACGAACAGCAGGGTGACGCGGCTATTCAGGCTGCCGCGCAGGGCCGCCTTGTCGGACAGCCAGCCACCCAGCGCACGGGCGAACAGCGCCAGCAGGCCGAAACTGCCAGCCGCCATGCCGGCCTGCGCCAGCGACAGCTTGAAGGTGTCCACGTAATAGGTGGCGGCGATGTTGTGGATGAAGATCTCGACACCGAAGCAGGCGCCGTAGGTCACGAACAGCATCCAGACGCGGTAGTTGGCAGCGGCCAGCCTGAAGCTCGCCCAGCCGCCCTTCTTGCCGCCCTCCAGCCCGACACCGGCGGCGCGCAGGTCAGCGTAGTTACCTTCCGGGCAGTCCTGGGTGAACCGATAGTAGACAAACGCCATGAGCAGCATCAGTACGCCCGGCACCACCAGGGCGGCGCGCCAGCCCATGGTTTCGCCGACGCCCAGCATGACCATGGCCGCCATGATCATCGGCATGGTGGACTGCACCACCCCGCCGCCCGCATTGCCCCACCCGGCGGCTGCCGCATTGGCGGTGCCGACCACGTTCGGCGCGAACATCACCGAAGTATGGTACTGGGTGATGACGAAGCTAGCGCCCACCGCACCAATCAGCAGGCGGAAGAAGAGGAAACTCTCGTAGGTCTGCGCCGCCGCCACGCCCAGCACCGGGATGGCGCCCAGCAGCAGCAGGCCGGTATAGGTCTTGCGCGGGCCGTAGCGGTCGCACAGCGGGCCGATGATGAGGCGCACGATGATCGTGATGGCGACGGCCGCGATGTTGATATTGGCGATCTGCGCCGGCGTCAGGCCGAATTCCCCTTTTATCACGGGCATCAGCGGCGCGCAGGCGAACCACGCGAAGAAGCAGATGAAAAACGCCATCCACGTCAGGTGGAAGGCGCGCATCTGCGGCGTTGAGAACGAAAACAGTTTGATGCTGGTCGCTTTGCTGGCCATGGTGTGGTCCCCAAAAACAAAAAGGCGCCCGCGCAGCACCAGCCATCGATGGCAGTGCCGCGCGGACGCCGTTGTCCGGTAGCCGGTCCGCCGTTAGACCGGTGCTTTACCTATGCTTTGCAAGAGCTGTGCCAGCTGCTGTTCCCCCGGCAAAGGCCCGCCAGCACCCGCGCCGGGGCCCGATTTCGCCATCTCGCGGTGCATCGCGCCCAAGAATGGTGCACCGCAATAGCGCACGCGCCGCACCATCTCAGGCATGGATCGGGAACGAATCGACGTAACGCTCGGGGTAGCGACCGTCCCAGGTGCGGCCGTCCATCAGCACGGAAGTGCGCAGGGTGCTTTCCGGCACCGGCGTTTCGGTCATCTCGGCCGCCTCCTTGTACAGTGCCACCTGGTGCACCTTGAGCGCGACACCTATATAGTCCGGCGCTGCCTTGAGCAGGCCCCAGCGCCGGTGCTGGGTCATGAACCACATGCCGTCCGACAGGTAAGGGAAATTGGCCGCGCCT
The DNA here is from genome assembly GCF_041914865.1 of Pseudoduganella sp. Classification (NCBI taxonomy): domain Bacteria; kingdom Pseudomonadati; phylum Pseudomonadota; class Betaproteobacteria; order Burkholderiales; family Oxalobacteraceae; genus Pseudoduganella; species Pseudoduganella sp. Next base: position 51,407 of record NZ_JAYSCO010000002.1, read on the forward strand.
TCCTGGTGGAAGCGCATGCTGTGCGCGTCCTCCCAGCTGCGGCCCATGCCGTCTTCATAATGGCCGAGGATGCGCTGCCAGATCACTTCCTTGCTGGTGTTGACGTATTGGACGGCGGAGATGATCTCGGCCATCGCCATGCGGTTGGCCGCGCTGGCGTCGATCCAGCGGCTCGCCTCCAGCACCGCCGCCACCAGGGCGCGCGACGTGTTCGGATGGCGCCGCACGAAGTCCTGGGTGCAGGCCAGCACCTTCTCCGGATGATCGGGCCAGATCTGCTGGCTGGTGGCGATGGTCACGCCCACGCCATCCATCACGGCGCGGTGGTTCCAGGGCTCGCCGGCGCAGAATCCGTCCATATGGCCGGCCGCCAGGTTGGTCGCCATCTGCGAGGGCGGCACCGTGATCACGCGTGCCTCGCGCAGCGGATGCACGCCGTGCGCCGCCAGCCAGTAGTACAGCCACATGGCGTGGGTGCCGGTGGGGAAAGTCTGTGCCCAGCGCAGCTGGCGTTCGTGCGCCAGGGCGGCCACGCCCGGGCCGTCGGCCACGCCCTCGTCCACCAGGCGGCGCGACAGCGTGATGGCCTGCCCGTTGCGGTTCAGGTTCATCAGGATCGCCATATCGCGCCGCGCGCTGCCGATGCCAAGCTGGGTGCCGTACACCAGGCCATACAGGGCGTGGGCGGCATCCAGCTCGCCGGTGAGCAGCTTGTCGCGCACGCCGGCCCACGAGGTCTCCTTGCTCAATACGATGCGGATGCCGTGCTTGCGGTCCAGCCCCAGCACGGACGCCATCACCAGCGAAGCGCAATCGGTGAGCGGGTTAAAGCCAACCCTGACTATGTCTTTTTCAATCTGCATGCCTTCACTCCTGCCGTGCGCGCACCAGAACGGTGCGTCAGCCCAGCAAATCCTCCGCGTCCAGGATGCGCTGGGCCAGCTCGGCCAGCTTCAGGTTCTTGTTCATGGCCATCGTGCGCAGCTTCTGGAACGCCTGCTCTTCGCTCATGCCGTGGCGCGACATGAAGATACCCTTGGCGCGGTCGATCACCTTGCGCTCGGCCAGCTTCAGGCGCGTGCCTTCCAGCTCGTCCAGCAGCTGCTGCTCGCGCCGGAAGCGCACCAATGCCACGTCCAGCACCGGCTTCACACGCTCCGGCTGCAGGCCCGCCACCACATAGGCGGAAACGCCGGCCGCCATGGCTGCCTCCATGGAGGAGGCCTTGTCGTCTTCCGTGAACATGACGATGGGGCGGCGCTCGTCGCGAGTGGCGATGACGATGTGCTCCAGCACGTCGCGCGCATCCGATTCGGCATCGACGATGATCATGTCGGGCTGCAGGCGGGCGATGTGTTCGGGCAGGTGGAAGTCAGCTGGCAGGGAGGCCAGCAGCTCGTAGCCGGCCTCCGCCAGCCCGCAGTGCAAAGCGTGGGCGCGTGCCTCGCTTTCGTGCGCGGGGTGGATCAAAACGATGCGTAACTGACGGTTCATGCCTCCTGTCTTGCAAGAACCGCGCCAGCATTACATGGCGCGCACCGGCGTGACGCTGTGCGGGTCCCAGAACAGCAGGTCCTGCGGCTGCCAATGGTGGCGATACAGGTGCTGCGGGCGCACGGCATGGGCATGCAGTTCGTGCAGGATTTCGTCGCTCTCGGCGGGGCTGGCGCCAACCAGGCGGGTGGTGGCGGGATCGGCCACCAGCAGCGAGCGGCGGCCGCTTTCCGGATGCAGGCGCACCAGCGGCAGCGGTCCCGCCGCGCCATCCTGCTCGGCGCGCACGCTGTGCACCACCCGCCTTAACCCCACAGGCAAGGTGTCATAAGCCAGCTGCAGGTTGATGAACAAGGCCGCCTCGCCTTCCGGCGCCAGCGAGTGCGCCACCAGGCGCCGGCCCACCACTTGCCGCAGGCGCGGGGAGGTGCGCTGGCGGCGGAACACCAGCAGGTAATGGTCGGCGAGGGCCGACTGCAGGCGGTCGGCCTCGTTCTCGTCCAGGTCCTGGCGAAGCTTGTAGTCGATGATCTCCGCGCCCAGCGGCGCGTCGAGGATGTGGATGTCGAAATGCTGGCTTTTCATGTACGCAGTCTATGCCGCTGCGATTGCGTTGGAAACGAATCGTTTTTGATATTAATATGCGACTTTTGCCGAACACTGGATTTCCCTTATGGAGCGCACAACTTCCCCTTTCCACCTTATGCTGCTGGCCGCAGTGCTGGCCGTGCTGGCATGGTCCGGCATTGCGCCCTACGACCGCGTAACGTGGTGGCTGGAAGTGGCGCCCGTGCTGATCGCCGTGCCCTTGCTGGCGGCAACCTACCGCAGCTACCGCCTGACCGACCTGCTGTACGCGCTGGTGGCGGTGCATTGCGTGATCCTGATGGTGGGCGGCGCCTACACCTACGCCCGCGTGCCGTTCGGCTTCGACCTGCAGCAGTGGCTTGGCCTGTCGCGCAACCCGTATGACCGCATCGGCCATTTCGCGCAAGGCTTCATCCCGGCCATGGTGGCGCGCGAGATCCTGCTGCGCGGACGGCACCTGGCGCGCGGCAAGATGCTGGCCTTTGTCGTGATCTGCATCGTGCTGGCGATCAGCGCCACCTACGAGCTGATCGAATGGGGCGCCGCCGTGGCGCTGGGCCAGGGCGCCGACGAATTCCTCGGCACCCAGGGCGACCAGTGGGATACGCAGTCGGATATGTTCATGGCGCTGCTGGGCGGCGCGGCGGCCCTGCTCACCCTCTCGCGCTGGCACGACCGCCAGCTCAATAAGCGTTAAGCCCGCAGCGGGATGCTTGCCGCCATCCTCCCGGTTTTCCTGCTGATCATGCTGGGCGTGGCGATCCGCCGCGCGCATTGGATGCCGGAGGACTTCTTCCCCTCGATGGAGAAGTTCTCCTATTTCATCGCCTTCCCCGCGCTGCTGTTCACCGGCATCGCCAAGCTCGATTTCCATGGCCGCATGGTAGGCGAACTGGCGCTGGCCACCCTGCTGCCCACCTTGATCGTGGTTGGCCTGTGCCTGCTGTTGCTGCTGCCCTGGCGCGGGCTACCCGACGCCAGCCGCTCGTCCGTGGTCCAGGGCGCGATGCGGCCCAACAGCTACTTCGGCATCGCCGTCTCCACGCTGCTGTTCCCGCCGCAAACCAATGCGCTGGTCATGCTGGCACTGGCGCTTTGCCTGCCGGTGGTGAATGTGATTTCGATCCTCGCCTTGTCGTGGTGGAGCGGCAGCAAGATCGCACCGGCGGCGGTGGCCAGGACCCTGGCCACCAACCCCATCATCCTCGCCACGCTGGCAGGCATTGGCGCCAGCATCGGCGGCGCGCAGTTGCCGGCGCCGCTCCTGAACACACTGGACATCCTCGGCAAATCCGCGCTGGCGCTTGGCCTGCTGTGCGTCGGCAGCGGCCTGGTATTCTCGTTAGAAGGCCTGCGCCCCGCCGCGCTGGCGCTCACTTCCGCCCTCAAGCTGCTGGTGCTGCCCCTGGTAGCCGCGCAAGTATGCGCGTGGTTCGGCGTCAGCCAAGCGGTAACGCTGGCCGCGTGCTTCTACTGCGCCCTGCCCACCGCCCCCAACGCTTACATCATGGCGCGCCAGCTCGGCGGGGACGCGCGTTTGATGGCATCCCTGATTACCTTGCAGACGCTGCTGGCGGCGGTCACTATTCCTGCCGTCCGCCTGCTGGCGTTTTGACTACAAGCTAAACGGTTCGGCTGCGCTGTAGCGACAGGCGCTGGGCAGAAGCTTTTTCTGGATATCGCCATGCAGGCAGCGCCACACAATGTAGCCGTCCTTATCCCATGCAGGCGCCATGTAGAAAGTTTGGCCTGACATCGGCGGTTTTTCCATAGTAATTTCCAGCTGCGCCGTTTGCTGGTTCACCACGATGCTTCGCACGCCTTCAGGAAGATCTTCCTTATAGCCTGCGTCTTCGATCGTCGCCGGAAGGCGCTTCTTGGTAATGATGTGCGCCCCAACGTGCTTGGTCATACGTTCCAATGCCATTTCCAGGCGAATGTCCGGTGTACTCGGCCCGTACCCGTAGTAAAGGGGAATTAATAGCGCTGCCATGATACCGGTGACGGGAATCAGCACCAGGCAAGCGCCCCAGATGCTCCAGCGGCGCTGCACGCGGTTGAAGTGCTCGATATCGTCCCAGCGCTTATTCTGCCACGCCCATTCGCGCCCGTTCACGCCAAGGACAATGGCGATGATGAATCCGAGATAGGGCACCAGCGCCAGCAAGCCAATCCAGGTGCGGTTGCCGATGGCCCAGATCCAGCTCATGAAGAACGCGCCCCACGACCACCCCGGCACTTCCGGCGGAATCGGGTGGCCCTTGCCAAGGCCGGAGCTGTTTCCTCCCACGGCTTCCGTGAAGTGCGCTTGCGGCGCCGCGTAGACATTCTGAACCTTCTCCGACATTCTTTAACCCATGGTTGGCAAAATGCCACGATAGCAACCGACAGTAGCGCTGACAACTGATTAGAGCAAGCGCTCGGCGGCAAGCAGGGCGTCGATGATGGCCTGGCGCGCGGCGGCGCGTGCTTCGCTGCCGGGGACGCGCAAGGCGTAGGCGGGGTGGTAGGTGGCGATGATCCAGCGGCCATCGCGCTCGACCGGCTGGCCCAGGTAGTCTTTCAGGGCAACCGCCGGACTTTGCAGGACTGACTTGAGCGCGGTGGCGCCAAGGGCGACGACCACGCGCGGCGCCACGCTTTGCAGCTCGGCTTCCAGCCAGTAGTGGCAGGCGGCTACTTCCTTTTGGGCGGGCGTTTTATGCATGCGGCGCTTGCCACGCAGCTCCCATTTGAAGTGCTTGACGGCGTTGGTGATGTAGACCTGGCGGCGGTCGATGCCGGCGGCAGCCAGCGCATCGTCCAGAAGTTCGCCGGCCGGGCCGACGAAGGGCTTGCCGGCGCGGTCTTCCTGGTCGCCCGGCTGTTCGCCCACCAGCATCAGCTTCGCGTGGCGCGCGCCTTGTCCGCCGACGGGCTGGGTGGCATTACGCCACAACTCGCAGCGGCGGCATTCGTCCAGCGTGGCGGGCAGCTGTTCCGGCTTGGCTTGCATGCGCCCATTGTACGGCGCCCTAGCCTGCGCGGCGCACGATGTAGCTGTCGATATCGAAGCGCCGCGTGAGGTGGCGGTAGTGGAAGGTGAAGCCGGGCCAGATCACCAGGTTGCGGCCGCGCGAATCGAGGTACCAGCTTTTGCAGCCGGTGTGCCATACCGTGCCCTTGAGCTTGCGCTGCAGCCTGCGGTTGTAGGCGTCCTGCACTCCCGGCTGGACCTCGACCGAATGCAGGCCGCCGCGCAGCACCCGGCGCACGCCATCGACCGCATAACGCACGCTGGATTCAATCATGTACACCATGGAGTTGTGGCCCAGCAGGGTGTTGGGGCCGGTGATCATGAAGAAATTGGGGAAGCCCGCCACGGTAGCACCCTTGTAGGCGCCGGCGCCTTGCTCCAGCGCTTGCGCGAGACTGCGGCCATCGCGGCCGTGCAGGTCGATCGGGCCGTAGGCGTGTTCGACGTCGAAGCCGGTGGCGTAGATGATCACGTCCACCGGGCGCTCTTCGCCGCTGCCGGTGACGATGCTGTGCTCGCGGATTTCGCGGATGCCGTCCTTCAGCACCGCCACGTTCGGCTGCGCCAGCGCCGGGTAGTAGTCATTGGTCAGCAGCACGCGCTTGCAGCCGAGCGTGTAGTTCGGCACCAGCTTGGAGCGCAGCGTAGCGTCGGGTACCTGGCGCTTGAGGTGGCGCAGGGCTTGCCATTGCATGGCCTTGGCCAGCACCGGCAGGAACAGGAACATCACCACGCGCGATTCGAACTGCACGTAGTGTTTGGCGCGGTACAGCAGCTGCAAAGGACGCACCCGCTCCAGCAGCCACTGCTCGACGCGCGTCACGGCGCGGTCGGGGCGCGGCAGTACCCAGTGCGCGGTGCGCTGGTAGTGGTCCAGCTGCCGCACCTGCGGCTGGATCTCGGGCACGAACTGCACGGCGCTGGCGCCGCTGCCGATCACGGCCACGCGCTTGCCGCGCAAATCGATGCCGTGGTCCCACTGGGCGGAGTGGAAGCTGGCGCCGCGGAAGCGTTCCGCGCCCGGGAAGTGCGGCTTGCTGGGGCGGCCCAGCAGGCCGATGGCGAAGATCACGGTGCGGGCGACGTAGTCGCCTTTGCTGGTGGCGATGCGCCAGCGCCCGGCCGTTTCGTCATACTGCGCCGACTGCAGCGCGTGGCCCAGGCGCAGGTGCGGTTCCAGCGCGTAATCGCGCACCACGCGCTGGGTGTAGGCGAGCAATTCGTCCTGGCGCGGGAACAGGCGGCTCCAGTGCGCGTTCTGCGCGAAGGAAAAGGAATACAGGTGGCTGGGGATGTCGCAGGCTGCGCCGGGGTAGCTGTTGACGCGCCAGGTGCCGCCGAACTGTTCGTCCTTTTCCAGTATGACGAAATGCTCGATGCCCGCTTCCTTCAGCTTGATTGCACTGCAGATGCCGCCAAAGCCGCTCCCCACGATCACGACATCGTATTGCATTGCGCCCCCCGGATGGTTTGGCAGACTATAATTTTGCCCTAATAACAAGTCAATATGGAGGCGGGATGTTCCTTTTGTACGCACTGGGCGGCGCAGCGCTGGCCCTGGCGGCGGCCAACCGTTTGCTGCCCGTGCCGATGGCCCGGGCGGCGCTGGCGCTCGAACGCAAACGGGCCGGGCTCACGCTGCGCCACGCATCGCTGCCCTACCTGGAGGGCGGCAGCGGCGACGAGGTGTTGTTGCTGGTGCACGGTTTCGCCGGCGACAAGGACAACTTCACGCGCATTGCGGCGCACCTGGTGCAACGCTACCGCGTCATCATTCCCGACCTGCCCGGCTTTGGCGATGCGCGGCGCGATCCCGGTGCCAGGCACGATATGGCGACCCAGGTGGAGAACCTGCGCGCCTTCATGGCGGAGCTGGGCGTGCAGCGCTTCCATATGGGCGGCAACTCCATGGGCGGCTTCATCTCCGCCGAGTATGCATCGCGCTATCCGGAACAGGTGGAGAGTCTGTGGCTGCTCGATCCGGGCGGCACCGACGAATCGCTGCAGCTGCCGGCCTTCCAGCATTACCTGGCTGGCGGCGGCATGCCGCTGCTGGTGCCGGAGCCGCGCGCCTTCGACGCGCTGATGGCGGCCTGCATGGCGAAGCCGCCCTACTTCCCTTACTGCATGAAGCACGTGCTGGCGCGGCGTGCCGTGGCGGACTACCAGCTGCATTGCGCCATCATGAAAGAGCTGGTCGGCTCGCCGCGCCTGCAAGGCCCGATCGATACGCCGGCCCTGATCGTCTGGGGCAGCGAAGACCGCATCCTCAGCCCGAAGGCCGCTGCCGCCACCAAAGCCCTGCTGCCGCGTGCACGCCTGGTCATGATGGAAGGCATAGGCCATTTGCCGATGCTGGAGGCGACGCGCCGCACAGCGAATGACTTCCTCGACTTCCAGCGCGGACTGGGCGTGCACAACGCATGAAACGGACCGCCACCTTCCTGCTCCTGCTGTCGCCGTCCTTGCTGCTGGCGGCCCCCAAGACCAAGCCCGCCTGGGTGCTGGCCGACGAGGCCGAACTGCATGTGCAGACCAGCCGCAATACGCGCGTGCTCGGCACCCTGCCGCGGGGCACGGAGGTGCGTCTTGGCCAGCGCTCGGGCGCCTTTTGCGAAGTGCAGCACGAGGCCGTGTCGGGCTACACGCCGTGCGCGCTCCTGGGTTCCGAGCCGGTGGCGCCCAACGGCAAGCCCGTCATCGCCGATCCCGCCGCCCTGTTCTGGCGTGCGCCGGGCTGGCGCGCACTGGAGCACTACTCGTTCACGGTGGAAGAAAAGCACCGCGAGGCCGTCTGGTCGGGCAAATTCCCGCGCGATGCGGAGTTCGAGAAGATGAAAGCCCGTCTGGCCGAGGGCGTGCTGGCCGCGCCGCCGCCCGCCTTCGCCGACTGGCAGCACCTGAAACACGTGGCGGAGGCCGAACCGCAGCAGAAGGATGCGGCCGACGAACTGTACGATGCGCTCGGCTTGCTGGGCGCCGTCCACAATCCTTTTGCAGACGACTACGCCAAGCTGACCATTGGCCTGGTGCGTGCGCTGGAATTCGCGCCGGTGCGGCCATCGCTGTTCCGCAGCGAGTCCGAGCTGGCGCCGCACAACGCGAGCGCCGAGGAGGCCGGCGGCCGCTTCAGCATTGTGGTGCGCCAGGCCACCACCACGCGCCGCCAGGCCGGCAAGAGCGATGGCGACGGCACGGCGCCCGGGGTCTACGACATCCTGCGGCGCAAGGCCATGCTGGCCGCACCGGTCCAGCGCCTGCAGTTGTTCCGCGACGGCAGGCTGCGCAGCGAAAGCAGCACGCTGCAAAAGGACGAATTGGTGTGGCGCGACGGCCTGGGCACCGATTGCACCGGCTGGAAGGAAGGCTTTGCCGCCGCCCGGCCGGAAGGCAGCGTGTACACCTTCTACCGCAAGTCCGCATTGCCTGCCGCCAGCGCTGCCGTCAGCACGCACACGGTCGCCATGGAGCGCGCCCGCACCGGCTTCGCGCGCGGCACTTACCTGTACTACGATGTCGACAAGGACGGCACCGCCGATCTCGCCATCTGGGAAGGCGAAGGCGTCAGCCAGGCCGGTTGGGGCGGCGATGCGAGCGACCAGCGCTGGTACCGCCTGGCATTGGCAAATATCGGCGGAGCGTGGAAAGTGCTCGGGGCGGACCGCTACAGCTACGCCTGCGGCCCGGGCTAAGGCTAAGGCTCAGGCCGGGCGGCCGGTCAGTGCGAAGGCGCGGGTGCGCTTGAGGAATTCGTTGAACTGGCTGGCGTGCTCCGGGAAGCGCTCCTGGCCTTCGGTGAAGATGGCTGCCGCCTCATCCAGGTGGCCCAGCTTCATCAGGCATTCGCCCTTGCTGAAGAAGGCCGCCATGCCGTCCTCATTGATATAGAGCGACTCTTCCAGGTCGCGCAGGGCCTTTTCGTACAAGCCCAGTTCCATGAAATAGAAGGCGCGCTTGTCCAGCGCCTCGACGTAGGCCGGGTACAGCTCGATCGCCTTGCCGTATTCATTGATGGCCTCGATGCGGCGGCCTTCGGCGCCGTGCACGCCGGCGCGTTCGAAATGCTCGCGCGCGCTGCGCAGGATACTGTCGGCATCCTGCCCCGTCAGCTGCACGTACAGATCGAAGTCCATGTATTTCAAGCCTTGCAGCTCGCTGGCGCTGGCCGGCTGGTTGCCGATCAGCTCCCAGCCGTCCGCCAGCGCGGCAGCGCTGCGCTGCGCATGCGCCAGCCGTACCGTCGCTTCCGCCAGCGTGCTGAGCGCCGGCTTGGCCGGCAAGGGCTCATAAGTCAGGAAATGCGCCACGCCATCCAGCACGGCAAACACCTTCAGCACCGACCAGCCCTGCCCGTTCGGCAGCGGCTGCGCCAGCACATCGCCCGCCGTGACGGCGAGTTGCGCCGTCGGGCAAAACTGCGCCGCGCCCGGCTTGCGCAGGGAAGCGATGAAGGTCGAGATGAATTTCAGCATGTACGCGAGTGTACGCGAAAAAAATGGGGACGTACCCCATTTAATCGGCAACATTCTCAACGAGAACGTTGCTGATTAAATGGGGTACGTCCCCATTTTTTTTAGTCTTACTGTTTGGCGTAGTCGGCCAGGCGGGCGTCGATGCTTGGCTGCAGGTCGGCCAGGGACGAGATGTTCATGCCCAGGTCGTGCAGCAGGCCGTCTTTCAGGCCGTAGACGAAGCCGTGTACGGTCAGCTCCTGGCCGCGCTCCCAGGCGTCCTGCACGATGGTGGTCTGGCAGACGTTGTTGACCTGTTCCACCACGTTCAGCTCGCACAGGCGCTCGCTTTGCTGGCTGACTTCAGCCAGCGCGGAGCCGAGGTAGCGTTCGTGCTTCTGCGCCACGTCCTGCACATGGCGCAGCCAGTTGTCGACCAGGCCGACGCGGCCGCCGGTCAGCGCGGTGTGCACGCCTTTGCAGCCGTAGTGACCGACGATGATCACGTGCTTCACCTTCAGCACTTCGATGGAGAACTGCAGCACCGACAGCGAATTCAGGTCGGAGTGCACCACCACGTTGGCGATGTTACGGTGTACGAACACTTTGCCTGGCGGCAGGCCAAGCAGCTCGTTTGCCGGTACGCGCGAATCGGAGCAGCCGATCCACAGGTATTCCGGGCCAACCATGGACAGGTTGCGGAAGTAGTCAGGGTCTTGCGCGACCTTGGTTTCCGCCCATTTGCGGTTGTTCTCCAGCAGGTGCTTCATTACGTCGTCACTCATCTTACTCACTCGAAGAAGTCTTTGACCTTGTCCATGAAGGACTTGGTCTGTGGGCTGTGCTTCGCACCACCTTCGGTGGTGGAGCGCTCGAATTCACGCAGCAGTTCCTTCTGCTTGTCCGTCAGCTTGACCGGGGTCTCAACGGCGACGTGGCAGAACAGGTCGCCCGGATAACCGGAGCGCACGCCCTTGATGCCCTTGCCTTTGAGACGGAAGGTCTTGCCGGACTGCGTGCCTTCCGGCACGGTGAACGAAACTTTGCCGTCCAGCGTCGGCACTTCGATCTCGCCGCCCAGCGCCGCCTTGGCGAAGCTGATCGGCATTTCGCAGTGCAGGTCGTCGCCTTCGCGCTGGAACACGCTGTGCGGCTTGATGTGGATTTCCACATACAGGTCGCCCGGCGGTCCGCCGTTGGTGCCTGGCTCGCCGTTGCCGGTGGAGCGGATGCGCATGCCGGAGTCGATACCGACCGGGATCTTCACTTCCAGCGTCTTGTTGCGCTTGATGCGGCCGGCGCCGGAGCACGATGGGCATGGCTCGGGAATGATCTTGCCGGTGCCGTGGCATTTCGGGCAGGTCTGCTGGATGCTGAAGAAGCCCTGCTGCATGCGGACCTGGCCGTGGCCGCCGCACGTGTTGCAGGTGACCGGCGAGGTGCCCGGCTTGGCGCCGGAACCGTGGCAGGTGTCGCACTTGTCCCAGCTCGGCACGCGGATCGTGGTGTCGAAGCCGTGCGCGGCCTGCTCCAGGGTGATCTCCAGGTTGTAGCGCAGGTCGGCGCCGCGGTAAACCTGCGGGCCGGACGAGCGGCCGCGGCCACCGCCGCCGAAGATGTCGCCGAAGATGTCGCCGAACGCATCGCCGAAGCCGCCGAAGCCACCACCGCCGCCGCCGCCCATATTCGGGTCAACGCCGGCGTGGCCGTAGCGGTCGTACGCTTCGCGTTTCTCCGGGTTGGTCAGCATCTCGTAGGCCTCTTTGACCTCCTTGAACTTTTCCTCAGCCTCTTTGTTATCCGGATTGCGGTCCGGATGGTATTTCATCGCGAGTTTGCGATAGGCTTTTTTGATTTCGTCTTCGGACGAGTTCTTAGCGACCCCGAGGATCTCGTAAAAATCACGCTTTGCCATGGTGTACCAATTTATGCGAAAAAGCCGAGCGAGCCCCGTCTGGATGCGTCGCTCGGCAGGTCATTACTCAGACCGGATTGTGAAGCTTACTTGCTGTCTTTGACTTCCTTGAAGTCGGCGTCGACCACGTCGTCCTGGGCTGGCTTGGACTCGGCGCCCGCGCCTGCCGCACCGGCGCCGGCGGCACCTGCAGCACCCTGCTGCGCCTGCATGTCAGCATACATCTTCTCGCCCAGCTTCTGCGAAGCTTCGGACAGTGCTGCCACTTTGGCGTCGATCGCTGCCTTGTCGCCATCCTTCAGGGTGGCTTCCAGGTCGTTGATCGCAGCTTCGATCTTCTCTTTCTCGCCGCCTTCCAGCTTGTCGCCGTATTCGGTCAGGGACTTGCGGGTGGAGTGCACCAGCGCGTCGGCCTGGTTGCGCGACTCGGCCAGTTCCTTCAGCTTCTTGTCTTCTTCCGCGTTCAGTTCCGCGTCCTTCACCATCTTCTGGATTTCCTCTTCGGACAGGCCGGAGTTCGCCTTGATGGTGATCTTGTTTTCCTTGCCGGTGGCCTTGTCTTTCGCGCCCACGTGCAGGATGCCGTTGGCGTCGATGTCGAAGGTCACTTCAATCTGCGGCACACCGCGTGCTGCCGGTGGGATGCCTTCCAGGTTGAATTCGCCCAGGCCCTTGTTGCCTGCTGCGATTTCGCGCTCGCCCTGGTACACCTTGATGGTCACGGCCGGCTGGTTGTCGTCGGCGGTGGAGAACACTTGCGAGAACTTGGTAGGAATCGTGGTGTTCTTGTGGATCATCTTGGTCATCACGCCGCCCAGGGTTTCGATACCCAGGGACAGCGGGGTCACGTCCAGCAGCAGCAGGTCTTTGCGGTCGCCCGACAGCACTGCGCCCTGGATCGCGGCGCCGACAGCCACGGCTTCGTCCGGGTTCACGTCCTTGCGTGGATCCTTGCCGAAGAACTCTTTGACCTTTTCCTGCACCTTCGGCATACGGGTCATACCGCCGACCAGGATGATGTCGTCGATGTCGGACACTTTCACGCCGGCGTCCTTGATCGCGGTGCGGCATGGCTCGATGGTGGCGGTGATCAGTTCCTCAACCAGGGACTCCAGCTTGGCGCGGGTCATCTTCAGGTTCAGGTGGACTGGCGCGCCGTTCGCCATGGCGATGTAAGGCTCGTTGATTTCAGTCTGCTGCGAGGACGACAGTTCGATCTTGGCGCGCTCGGCCGATGCCTTGATACGCTGCAGGGCGATCGGGTCCTTCTTCAGGTCCAGGCCGTTGATCTTCTTGAATTCGTCGATGATGTAGTCGATCACGCGCTGGTCGAAGTCTTCGCCGCCCAGGAAGGTGTCGCCGTTGGTCGACAGCACTTCGAACTGCTTCTCGCCGTCCACGTCCGCGATTTCGATGATCGAGATATCGAAGGTACCGCCGCCCAGGTCATACACGGCGATCTTGCGGTCGCCCTTGTCGGTCTTGTCCAGGCCGAATGCCAGTGCCGCTGCGGTCGGTTCGTTGATGATGCGCTTGACGTCCAGGCCAGCGATACGGCCGGCATCCTTGGTTGCCTGGCGCTGCGAGTCGTTGAAGTACGCAGGCACGGTGATGACCGCTTCGGTCACGTCTTCGCCCAGGTAGTCTTCAGCGGTCTTCTTCATCTTGCGCAGCACTTCCGCGGAGATCTGTGGAGGAGCCAGCTTCTTGTCGCGTACGCCGATCCAGGCGTCGCCATTGTCAGCCTTGACGATTTCGTAAGGCATCAGCGAGATGTCCTTCTGGACTTCTTTCTCGGTGAACTTACGGCCGATCAGGCGCTTCACTGCGAACAGGGTGTTTTTCGGGTTGGTCACGGCCTGGCGCTTGGCAGGCGCGCCAACCAGGATCTCGCCGTCGTCTTGGTAGGCGATGATGGAAGGGGTGGTACGCGCGCCTTCCGCATTCTCGATGACCTTCGGCGTGCCATTTTCCATGATGGCGACGCAGGAGTTGGTGGTGCCCAGGTCAATACCGATAATCTTGCCCATGATTTGTTCTTCCTTTAAATACTAAGTTTTGAATGCTTCTTATATGTGGAAAATCTGATTTGATTTCAAGTGCCTTACTTTGGCTGGGCAGCCGTCACGATGGCGGGACGCAGCAGGCGGTCCGCAATCATGTACCCCTTTTGCAGCACTGCTACAACGGTATTCGCTTCCTGCTCGGCAGGTACCATGGCCACGGCCTGGTGTTTGTTCGGGTCCAGCTTGTCGCCGGCGGCAGGCATCACCTCCACCAGGCGGTTGCGCTCGAAGGCGGAATTCAGCTGCTTCAGCGTCATTTCGACGCCTTCCTTCAGCGATTCCAGGGTCGGGTTCTCGACTTTCAGGGCCATTTCCAGGCTGTCTTTCACCGGCACCATGGCTTCGGCAAAGCTTTCAACAGCAAATTTATGCGCTTTGGCGACGTCTTCCTGGGCGCGGCGGCGGATGTTCTCGCCTTCGGCTTTGGCGCGCATGAACGCATCGTGCATTTCGGCCAGTTTTGCCTCGGTCGCGGACAGCTGCGCTTCCAGGTCAGACATTGCTGGAGCTTCGGCTGGAGTCGCCTGGACTTCGGCCTGTTCCACTACTTCCGGGTTCTGGCTTGGCTGGTTTTCCTGGTCTTGCATCTAAAAGACTCCTACAAAAACATATTTGGTTGACTACTGCACGCGCAAGAAATGGGGCTTTCCCCTATCTTTTCAAGGGGTATTCTGCCCCTCGGCGCAAAGGCCCGGCGCACGCCGGCGGGATGGTCCTGTAACAGCAGAGTTACAAATATTACAAAACTGAGAGATACGTTTACCGGGGGTTTTGACTAAGATGAATCGTATGCGGCGCGTGGACGCCGCCCCCCTCGGAGCGCATCATGAAGTTGCCATTTATTACAGCATCGGTCATCGCCTGGAGCTTTCTTGCCACGGCGCTGATCGTCTTCAGCGAACTCATCCCCTAACCAGCTATTTTAGCAGGTTAGCACTCGTCCCCTGCAAGTGCTAACAAAGGAGTTACCTGCGCAGCTTGCGCATGGACGACATGGTCGGCCAGCCGATCATGTGTTGTTCGGCGATCTCGGTCAGGGCCTGGATCCAGGCCGGATGGCTGTTCAGGCAAGGAATGTAGTTGAATTCCTTGCCGCCGTTGGACAGGAAATCGTGCCGCACCTCCATGGCGATCTCTTCCAGGGTTTCCAGGCAATCGCTGGTGAAACCGGGGCAGATCACGTCCAGCTTGCGCACGCCGTCCTTGGCCAGCTGGGCCACGGTGGGGGCGGTGTAGGGCTGCAGCCACTCGGCCTTGCCGAAGCGCGACTGGAAAGTCACCAGGTACTGGTCCTGGCCCAGGCGCAGCTTGTCCGCCAGCAGGCGGGCCGTTTCCAGGCATTCGGCCTGGTAGGTGTCGCCCAGGTCGATGGTGCGTTTCGGCACGCCGTGGAAGCTCATCAGCAGCTTGTCACCGCGGCCGTGGGTTTCCCAGTGGGCCAGTACGGTCTTCTTCAGCGCGTCCACATAGCCATCGTGGTCGTGGTAATCGCGCACGAAACGCAGCTCGGGAATGTTGCGCACCTTCTTATAGTGGTCGAACACGGCGTCGCTGACCGAGGCGGTGGTGGTGCCGGAATACTGCGGGTAAGCCGGCAGGATCAGGATGCGGTCGTGGCCGTCGGCTTTCAACTTGCCCAGCACCTCCGGCAGCGATGGTGCGCCATAGCGCATGGCCATGGCCACCGTCACGTCGTTATGGCCACGCTCGCCCAGCAGGCCGCGCAGCAGCTTGGCCTGGGCCTGGGTATGGAATTTCAGCGGCGAGCCGTCGCTGGTCCAGATCGAGGCGTACTTCTGCGCCGACTGGCCGGAGCGGAACGGCAGGATGATGCCGTTCAGGATGAACCACCAGACTGCCTTCGGGATTTCGACCACGCGCGGGTCGGACAGGAATTCCTTCAGGTAGCGGCGCACGGCGCCGCGCGTGGGCGCGTCCGGCGTACCGAGGTTGACCAGCACGACGGCGGTTCGGGTGACGGCGCCCTGCGGCGATGGTGGTTCTTTGGCAAACGGCATGGAGGCTCTTTTTCCTGATCGTGAGCCGACCATTATAAATTCATTCCTGCGGCGCGCTCCAGACCAGGTTCCACAAATGGCCGTCGATATCCTGGAAGCCCTGGTGGTACATTAAACCGTGGTCCTCGGGCGGGTGCGGCGTGCTGCCGCCGGCGGCCAGCGCTTTGGCCACCAGGCTGTCGACTTCCGCGCGGCTCTCGCAGCTCAGGCAGATGATGACCTCATTGCACTCCTTCGCCTGCGCCACCGGCTTGAAAGTCAGCGAGGTGAAGAAGCTTTCCGTCATCAGCATGGCCTGGACGGTATCGCCGGCGATCCGCATGAAAGCCGCGTCCTGGCTGCAGAATTCCGGCTTGAAGCTGAATCCCAGCGCGGAAAAGAAAGCGCGGGACTTCTCCAGGTCCTTGACCGGCAGGTTGAATATCACTGAATTGTTCATGTCGTCTCCTTGGAAGTGGGGTACTGCCTGCCTACGACGAACGACGCGACGCGAAATCGACAACATCCGTGATTTTATGTCTGTTTCCGCACTGAACGGCTGCAAGCCAAGCCATATGGTAGAGGCATGGACACCCCCGTAAAAGGCCGCCGGCCCTCCCCCTTATCGCTCGAAGCCTGGAGGCAGTTCCTCAAGGTGGCGAAGCCCTATTGGCTGGGCAGCGAGCGGAAAAACGCATGGTTCCTGCTGGCGCTCCTGATCGCGCTGATGCTGGTGGAGACCCAATTGGCAGTCATGCTGAACGAGCAGACCGGCGAAATGACGTCGGCGCTGGCCGCGCGCAATGGCGGGCGTTTCTGGGATTCGGTGCGCGACTGCCTGCTGGTGCTGGCCTTCGCGGTGCCGGTCTACGCTTTCTATTACTACATGCGCGACATGTTCGCCAACCAGTGGCGGCGCTGGCTCACCGGCCGCTTCCTCGACGGCTACCTGGACTCGCGCAAATACTATGAACTGGGCACCGACAGCGAGATCGACAACCCGGACCAGCGTATCAGCGAGGACATCAACACATTTACCGGCCGCTCCACCCACTTCCTGCTGATCTTCCTGGGCTCCATCATGCAGTTGGTGGCTTTCAGCGCCGTCTTGTGGTCGATTTCCCACGTCCTGGTGGCGGTGCTGGCGGTGTACGCGCTGGTGGGCACCGTGGTGGCGCTGTGGGTCTTCGGCAAGCCGCTGATCCAGCTCAATTTCTGGCAGCTGCGGCGCGAGGCGGACTTCCGTTTCAGCCTGATGCGCCTGCGCGAGAACGCGGAATCCATCGCCTTCTACCGCGGCGAGGCGCAGGAACGGGCCCATATCGACAGCCGCTTTGAGAAGGTCATCCATAACTTTTCACGGCTGATCGTCAGGCAGCGCTCGCTCAACCTGTTCCAGCGCAGTTTCAGCCAACTGACCCTGGTGCTGCCGGGCGTGATCCTGGCCCATGACGTCCTGTCCGGCCAGCTGGAAGTGGGCCGCGCCACCCAGGCCGTTGGAGCGTTCACTGCGGTTCTCGCTGCTGTCGGTGTCATCGTCGAAAACTTCGAGAGCCTGAGCCGCTTTGTGGCGGGGCTGGGCCGCCTGCAAACCCTGTCAGCCCTGGTGCTGCCGGAGGCAAGCGCGCACGCGGCGATGGGCAGCAATACGCCGCGCATCGAACGCACGCCGGGCCGGCACCTGGCCCTGCAATCGCTCACCCTGCACCCACCGCAGTCGGAGCGGGTGCTGATCAAGGAAGTCAGCCTGGTCCTGCAGCCAGGCGACGCGCTGCTGATCACCGGCGAAAGCGGCTGCGGCAAAAGTTCACTGATCCGCGCCATCGCGGGACTGTGGCGCACCGGCAGCGGCCAGATCCAGCATCCGCCAATGGAGGACTTCTTCTTCCTGCCGCAGCAGCCCTACCTGCAGCACGGCACCTTGCGCAGCCAGGTGATCTACCCCAGCCAGACGACGGAGTTGAGCGACGGGCAGCTGGAGGAGATCCTGCAAACAGTCCAGCTGCCGCACCTGATCGAGCAAATGGGCGGCCTGGACACCGTGCAGGATTGGGAAAAGATACTATCGGTGGGCGAGCAGCAGCGGCTGGCGTTCGCACGGGTGCTGGTGCACGAACCGGCGATCGTCATCCTGGACGAAGCCACCAGCGCGCTCGATAGCGCCAACGAAGCCGCGCTGTACAGCCGCTTGCGCGCCAACGGGACCACCCTGGTCAGCATCGCCCACCGCCCCGCCGTGCTGCGCCACCATACCCACGTGCTGCAATTCCTCGGCGAAGGGGCATGGAAGCTGTATGATGCCGGCGAATTCGCGTTCGACAGCGTGCCGGAAGATCCGCCCGCTAGGAAGCCAGCAGCTCGCGCGCGTGCTTGCGTGTTGTCGCCGTGATTTCCAGGCCGCCCAGCATGCGCGCCACTTCCTCGATGCGCGCCTTCTGGTCCAGCACTTCGATGCGCGATGCGGTGCGGCCGTTGTCCGACGTGCCCTTGGCCACCTGGAAGTGCTGGTTGCCCTGGCTGGCCACTTGCGGCAAGTGCGTCACGCACAGCACCTGGCGCTCCTGGCCCAGGCGCTTGAGCAGGCGGCCCACGACTTCCGCCACGCCGCCGCCGATGCCGCTATCGACCTCGTCGAAGATCAGCGTCGGCACCGTGGTCGCGTGCGAGGTGATCACCGAGATCGCCAGCGAAATACGCGCCAGCTCGCCGCCGGATGCCACCTTGGCCAATGGCCGTGGCGCCACGCCGGCATGCCCCGCCACCAGGAATTCCACCTGCTCCACGCCGTAGGCGGTCGGCTCGCACGGGCGCAGCGCAATCTCGAAGCGTCCGCCGCCCATGCTCAGCTCCTGCATGCCCTGCGTGACGGCGGCGCCCAGCGCCGTCGCCGCCGCGGCACGCGTGGCCGACAGCTCGGCCGCCACTGCCAGGTAGGACGCTTTCAGCTTTTCCTCCTGCTTGCGCAGGCCTTCCAGGTCAGCCGCATCGGCCAGCTGCGCCAGCTTCTCGGACAGGCGCTCGTGTTCATCCGGCAGTTCATCGGCCAGCACGCGGAATTTGCGCGAGGCCGAGTGCAGCGCCTCCATGCGCGCGTCGACCTGGCGCAGCCGCTCGGGATCGAGTTCGACCCGGTCCATATAGTTGTTCAGGGCGTAGACCGATTCCTGCAGCTGGATGCGGGCCGACTCCAGCATCTCCACCACCGGCTGCAGTTCGGCATCGACCGACACCAGCTTGCCCAGGCGCGAACCGATGGCCGTGACCTGCGACAGCACCGGATGCTCGTCAGACTCCGACAGCACGGCCAGCGCCTCCTGCGCGCCTTCCAGCAGGCTGGCCGCATGCGACAGGCGCGAATGCTCGTTGCCGATCTCCGCCCACTCGCCTTTTTTCGGCGCCAGCTTGTCCAGCTCCGCCACCTGCCACTCCAGTCGCTCGCGCTCGAACTGCAGGTTGGCCGCATTGGCCTCGTATTCTTCCAGCTGTTTCGACAGCGCGCGCCAGGCCTTGTAGGCCGCCGTCACTTCGCGCACGTTGGCGCCGCACTGGTTGTCCAGCAGCTCGCGCTGCGAATCGGTCTTGAGCAGCGACTGGTGCGCGTGCTGGCCGTGGATGTCCACCAGCATGTCGCCCAGCTCGCGCAGCTGGCCCGCCGTGGCCGCAATCCCGTTGATGAAGGCCTTGGAGCGGCCCGCGTTGTCGATCACCCGGCGCAGCAGGGCGCCGCCCTCCTCCGCCGCGAATTCATTTGCCTCCAGCCAGGCCTGCGCCTGCGGCGTCAGCGCGAAATCGGCCGTGATGTCGGCCTTGGCGGCGCCCTCGCGCACCATGCTGCCATCGCCCCGGCCGCCCAGCGCCAGCGTCAGTGCATCAATCAGGATGGATTTACCGGCACCGGTTTCGCCGGTGAAGACTGTGAAGCCAGGGGAAAATTCCAGTTCAATCGAATCGACAATAACGAAATCGCGGATGGACAGGGTTCGAAGCATCAGATTTTGCCGTCAGTAGAAGGGTATTCGTTCCAGTGCAGCTTTTCGCGCAAGGTGTTGTAGTAGCTCCAGCCTTCCGGATGCAGGAAGGTGATGGTGTGCGGCGACAGGCGGATGTGGATCTGGTCGCCAATCGCCGCGCTGGCGAAGGTCTGCATGTCAAAGTTCACCGTGATGTCCCTGCCGCGCTTGATCTCGATCACGATCTCGCTGGAATCGGGCAGCACGATCGGGCGGTTGGACAAGGCATGCGGCGCGATCGGCACCATCACGATGCCGCCCAGCGTAGGGTGCAGCAGCGGGCCGCCGGCCGACAGCGCATAGGCGGTGGAGCCGGTCGGGGTGGAGATGATCAAACCGTCCGAACGCTGGTTGTACATGAACTGGTTGTCGACATCGACGCTCAGCTCCACCATGCCGGCGCCGGCGCCGCGCGACACCACCACGTCGTTCACCGCAGTGCCGAAGAAGATGGCTTTACCGTCGCGCACCACACGCCCTTCCAGCAGGGTGCGGCGCTCGGCCTTGTGGGTGCCGCCCAGGATGCGGCCCAGCACGGGCAGCATGTCTTCCTGGCGGATGTCGGTCATGAAGCCGAGGCGCCCCTGGTTAATGCCGATCAGCGGCGTGTCGTAGGACGCCAGCTGGCGCGCAATGCCCAGCATGGTGCCGTCGCCACCCATCACCACCACGGCATCGGCACGCTCGCCAATGCCCTGCACGCTCATGGACGGGATGTCGGAAATGGCCAGGTGCTCCGCCGTATCGGCCTCCAGCACCACGCTGAAGCCGCCCTTTTTCAGGAAGTCGAGGACATCGCGCACCGGTTCTTCGATGCCGGTGGTGTTCGGGCGGACGACCAGGGCAATCGTGTTGTACAACGGTGGCGTAGCGGACATATCAATCTCAGTCAAA
The DNA here is from genome assembly GCF_041914865.1 of Pseudoduganella sp. NCBI lineage: Bacteria > Pseudomonadati > Pseudomonadota > Betaproteobacteria > Burkholderiales > Oxalobacteraceae > Pseudoduganella > Pseudoduganella sp. Next base: position 71,838 of record NZ_JAYSCO010000002.1, read on the forward strand.
ATATGGGGGTGGCAACACGCAGCAGAGTAACCCATAATGCTTGCTCATGCCATGCATTGCAACGCAGGCCGATACGCGAATAAATACTGTATATTTGCACAGTATATAACAAGGGAGACAAGAATGGCAAAAGCACTGGGCGTTGGCGGGATTTTCTTCAAGTCCAAGGACCCGCAAGCGCTGATGTCCTGGTACCAGGCCTGCCTGGGCCTGCCCGCTGAATCGAAGGACTACGCCTCCTTCGCCCCCTCCCTGATGCCGGCCAACGGCGCCACCGTCTTCAGCCCGTTCAAAAGCACCACCTCCTACTTCGCCCCATCCAAACGCGAATTCATGATCAATTTCGTGGTGGATGACCTGGACGGCGCGCTCAAGCAGGTAGCCGAGGGCGGCGGTACGCTGGTGGGCGACGTGCAATCGTTCGATTATGGCCGCTTTGGCTGGTTCATCGATCCGGACGGGAACAAGGTCGAACTGTGGGAGCCGTCTGCGACTGCTGCGGAGTGAGGAACTGGCCGGGCGCCAGCCGCACCGCTTTGCGCCTGCCCGCCGTCACCAGCTGCACGATCCCGAATTTCCTGAGCCGCGCAAAGTCGCTCTCCACCGCCCCCGCCGCGCGCTGCTGGGCGGCCGCCAGCTCGGCAAACGTGCGCGCCCCGGCCTGCAGCCGCAGCAACATATCCCAGCGCTGCGCCGTGATCGATTTGCGCAGCGCTTTGACGCGGTTGGCTGGGACGATGAATGAGTAGGGCATCGGCTGGCCGCAGTCGATCGCTCTCGCAACGGCGAGTCCGCGCTCCTCCATCTCATCAAAAATATGGAAGTCGTCGAGGGTAATGCGGGGTTTAGGGACGATAGCCATCACCAATCTCCTTCTACAAACTGCTTGGCGATCTCACGCCACTCACGCCTGAACCTGTCTCTAACCTCCGGCCAAGACATCGTTTGCTCTAGCGTAATCTTCCCCATCAGGTGCCGGTGGGGGTATCCATGAGCATTGTCGTAGCCCAGTACCCTGCCGTTGTCCCGCGAGTTAATTGCCGGGTTTATGTAGACCGGCGAGTAGCGCCAGAGTTTGCCCGACGCCAATTCGATTTCCGCATACTCTTTCACGATTCCACCGCCTAATCGATGCGGAATGTGCGTTGCTCCCGGGTCGTGAATGCGCAACTTCGGCAACGTCTTGTTGCTGTGCGCCTTGCGCGGCTTCGATGCTGCCATCATGGTGAGGCCCCATCCCTGTGTCAAGACAAAGTCCTATGGTGCGCGCAAGCCTTCCGCAGGTTGCTGATCCACCTCAAACGCCGGCCAGAAGCGGCTTTCCACCTGGCAATATGATGTAAAATTGAGCTATTAAAGATCTCCGCCCCACGCCAGCTGCATCATGGAAGCCGTCTCCGAAATCCAGACCGAACTCGATCTCATGCGCCAGGACGCCAAGCGCCAGCTGCTGGGCACCGTGGTCCTGGGCATCATGGCTGCGTTCCTGGCATTCGTCGGCCAAAGCGCGCTGGCGCAGGCCCAGCCGCTGCTGGAAGGCTCGTTCGGGACTTGGCAATCTGTCTACACCTTCGTGCTGTGGGCGCTGGCAATTGCCTGGCTGGTCGCCCTCGTCCAGCAAGCCCTGCACTATGCCAACATGAGCGAGCGCTACGAAGCCCAGTGCCGCCTCGACGCCATTTACCACGAGCGCGCCGTCCGTGCCCAGGTCGCGGAAGAGCTGCGTCAGCGCCAGCGCGCCGAGAACGAAGCCCGCCAGCACGGCGCCAGCGAGCGCGCCAAGCGCAACAAAAAGAACGAACGCAGCACCAAATTCGACTATTAATCGTCGGGCGTGACATTTCGCGCATTTTTCACAAATAACAAGCTGGTAACCTGACGCCCATTTCTGTCTGGGAGTCTGGTTTGCTCATCTGGTTCTTTGCGCTCATGGCCGGTTATGCCATCGGCAAGTTCGTGCCGAAAGGCGACATGGCGTTTGGCCTTTGCGTGCCTGCCAGCATTGCCGTTTACGCAGTGCTCAAACTGCTCACCGTTGACCAGCCCGACATCGTGATGGTCCTGCTTGTCGGCGCCGTACAATCGCCGCTCCTGATGCTTGGCGTTTTCCTGGCCCGCCGCGGCAGCCTGTGCAACCATTTTGAAGCTTGATCAAAGCAACATGCCGAAAAGCCTCCTCCTCCTCGCCCTCGCCGCCACCCTGCACCCGGCGCCAGCATCGGCAGATGCACAGGCACCCGGGCCAATCGAGCGGGCCCGCCTGGCCTCCGCCGGCATCGACCAGGAACTGCGCAGCGAATCCGGTGCCAAGCTTGGCGCTGCCGAAGACCCAACGTTGAAACGCCTTGGTGCCGGCATTGCAGCTGCAGCGGTTCCACGCTGGACTGGCACACCGCAGGTCGCCGAAATCCCAACGCCCGTGACAGGCGAGCGCCAATACAAGATATCCAACGGCACCACCACCTATTGCACCCGCATCCCTTCCGCCAGCATCGGAACTGACCGCTACGAAAGGATGCGCACCAATAACCCGGCCATCCGGTGCCCCCGCTGACGACAATGCCAGACAATCTTTACGCGCCACCAGGCGCCGGCTTCCCGGCGCCCAAGCGGCAACGCCGCACCGTTCCCGTCTACCTGATCGCGGCGTGGTGTGCCATCCAGTTCGCCGCCGTTGCCTACTTCGTCAGCCATAACTGGCAAAGCATGGTCACGCTGGTGCAAATGGGTGCGGAACCTATGGCCAGGTTCGTCGGGCGACTGCTGTTCCCGACCCTGCTCCTTGTCGCGGGCCTCCAGCTGTTCTACATGCGTAAGTCGGCGAGCTATTTCTTCGGCCTTTACTTTGCCTGGAGCCTGCAAAAGGTCCTTTACCATCCCAATTCAGGACTGGGGCTGATCGACCTGATGATCACGACCGGCATCTTTATCTATTGCATACGCCTGCAACGCGCAGGACAACTGAACTGAGAGACGGACACCGCATGACAGACTATGAACGCATCGGCCGATTCATTTACGCCTTCCACCGCATATGCGGCCCAGTTGAAGGCCTGAGCACGGACGCGCTGCCCAAGAGCGTATCGCCCGAAGTGGCGGCACGCGCCGCCAGCCTGGCACAAAGATTCAAGCTCCTCGAAAAGGACTTCGCAGCGGCCACCGACGAGGCGTTTGCGTCAACGCTGGTGGAAGCGGCGGCGGTCCGTGCGTTGATCGACAACTCGGGCCAGGGACACTGATTTCAAACCAACATCCAACATGACCAAACACTTCGGACTATTTTCGTTGGCAATCCCGGCATTATGCGCAGCAACGATATCTAACGCACAAGACGCCACCCCATCGCCACCAGAACCCGCTAGCTACCGCGCCTATACCAACACCGCCGACTGCAAGCCTGTTTGGCCTAAATCATCAATCCGCAATGAAGAAAGCGGCGCTGTCACGTTGGCGTTCCTGGTGGATGCCGACGGCAAGCTGCTCGATTCAAAGGTCGTAAGGTCCAGCGGCTTCCGCGACCTCGACAATGCAGCCCATTTCGCGCTCAGAAATTGCACATTCCACCCGGCGATAGAGAATGGAAAGCCCGTCCAATCGTGGATGAACCTCGTCTGGATCTGGAAAATGCAATAGGCAAGGCAGGCGCGCCTCAGTGCGCCGACATGATTCCCGCCGCCATTACGCCCAGGATGGCGATTGTCAGCGAGGCGCTATGCAGCACGGCCAGCAGCAGCCAGCGCCACAAGGTTCCCCAGCGTCCTTTCTGGTAGACGCGCTGCATGGCCCACGGCAGGTAGCCGCCGACCCAGCACAGCGCGAGGAACTTCAGGAAACCATCCGGCAGGAAGATGAACACGCCCAGCATGATGAAGGCAAAGGCATTGGTGTGCAGCGCGAACAGCATGTGCTCGCCGTACTTCCGCCCGGTGCCCAGGTAGAGCACTTTGAGCCATAAGGCAAACACCGGCATCAACAGGAAGATCGCATACGGCGCGTATTTGTAAAAGCCGGCCTGGATAACGGCATTCTTCTGCTTTTCATCCATCTTGTCGAAGCGATCGAAGGCATGGAACACGCTCGGCGCCTCGCGCTCCAGCACCTGCTCCAGGTTCTCGTTGACGATCTCGGGATGCGCCTTCTTTTCCTTCTCCTCGGCCGGGCTGGCCTGCTGCTGCACTTCCGGCGGAACGGGACGCGCGTCGATGGTGGCGACGTCGGCATCGGTCAGCTTCAGCACGGCGAAGAAGATGATGCTCAGCGACAGGTACAGGCGCAGCGGTTCGACATAGCGCCTGCGGCGGCCGGCCAGGTATTCGTTGGTCAGCAGGCCGGGGCGGAACAGCAGCCGTTTGATCGTGCCCCACAGCCGCCCTTCCAGCGCGACATAGTGGCCGATGAATTCGTGCATGAACTCGCCGAAGCTCGGCGCATGCAGGCGGGTCTCCTGCCCGCAGTTCGCGCAAAAGTTACCGGAAGTCGTGGCGCCGCAGTTGCGGCAGGTGTGATCGCTTGCATGGTCCATCCCATAATGCTACTGGCTTCTTGGCAGAATTGCACGTAGTCAAGGTGGCGACCGTTGGACGCGCGCTTCGCTACCATGGGCTAAGGAGGGTCACACCATGGAACCGAACAGCAAGGACCGCAAGGTCAACACGCAGGCGCCCGTGGATAAGAGCGGCGGCAAGCGCCTGCCGCACGAGCGCGACGAATCGCCGCAGGGTGCGAGCCAGCAGGGCACCCGCAGCGTGATCCGCCAGGCGGCGGAAGATGTCGAGCAAGGCTTGGTCGATACCGACCTGCACGGCAAGCCGGGCCTGCAGAAGCCGCGGCCTGCCGACCAGCCGGGCGGCGACACGCAAGCGCATCCCCTGCCCGGCACCAAGCGCGATTGAGGCCCGCCATGCGAACCGCCTTTGTCGCCATCCTGGCCGGCCTTGTCGCCAGCGCCGCCCTGGCGCAGTCGTATCCGACGGGCTGGGGTCCCAACCCGGTGCTGCCGGAGCCGAACAAGAAGCTGATCCCCACCGCCAAGGTGGCGCCGGTCGAGCGCTGGCAGGGCGAGGACAAGCCGGTGCCGGCTTCCGGCTTCGCCGTGACGGCCATGGCGCGCGGCCTCGACCACCCGCGCTGGCTGTACGTTTTGCCGAACGGTGACGTGCTGGTGGCGGAAACGTCGGCGCCGCCCAAACCGGAGGATGGCAAGGGCATCAAAGGCGCCATCATGAAACACATGATGAAGAAGGCCGGTTCGGCCACGCCTTCCGCCAACCGCATCACGCTGCTGCGCGACATCGACGAGCGCGGAATGGCCAGGACCCGCACGGTCTTCCTCAAGGACCTGAATTCGCCGTTCGGCATGGTGCTGGTGGACAAGGACTTGTATGTCGCCGCCACCGATGCGGTGCTGCGCTTCCCTTACACCGAAGGGGCGACCGAGATCACCACCCCCGGCATCAAGGTGATGGACTTGCCGGCCGGGCCGCTGAACCACCATTGGACCAAGAACATCACGGCCAGCCCGGATGGGCGCTTCCTGTACGTGACGGTAGGCTCCAACAGCAACGTGGCCGAGAACGGCATGGAGAAGGAGGAAGGCCGCGCGGCGATCTGGGAGTACGAGCGTGCCAGCGGCAAGTCGCGCCTGTTCGCGACCGGCCTGCGCAACCCGAACGGCATGGCCTGGGAGCCTAAGACCAAGGTGCTGTGGACGGTGGTGAATGAGCGCGATGAGTTGGGCGACGACCTGGTGCCGGACTACCTGACGTCGGTGAAGGATGGCGGCTTCTATGGCTGGCCATACAGCTATTTCGGCCAGCGTGTCGACACGCGGGTCAAGCCGCCGCGCCCGGACATGGTGCAGAAGGCGCTGATGCCCGATTACGGCCTGGGCTCGCATACCGCGTCGCTGGGACTGGCCTTCTATGATGCGAAGCTGTTCCCGTCCAGTTGGCATGGCGGTGCGTTCATCGGCCAGCACGGTTCGTGGAACCGCAAGGAGTTCGCTGGCTATAAGGTGGTGTTCGTGCCGTTCGCGGAGGGGCGGCCGTCCGGGCCGCCGGTGGACTTCCTGATCGGTTTCCTGACGCGCGATGGCAAGGCCAAGGGGCGTCCGGTGGGAGTGGCGCTGGATAAGGCGGGGGCGCTGCTGGTGGCGGACGATGTGGGCAATGTGGTGTGGCGGGTGGCGCCGGCAGCGCCGGCGGCGCGCTGATACAATTGCCCCATGCGAATCCTACATACGATGCTGCGGGTTGGTGACCTGCAGCGATCCATCGACTTTTACACCAAGGTGCTGGGCATGCAACTTCTGCGTACCAGCGATAATCCAGAGTACAAGTACACGCTGGCTTTCCTGGGCTACGGGCATAACCCGGAGCATGCGGAGCTGGAGCTGACCTATAACTACGGCGTGGACAAGTACGATATGGGCAATGCTTATGGCCATATCGCGATCTCGGCGGAGGATATCTATGCGGCTTGCGAGGCGGTGCGCGCTAACGGCGGCAATGTGACGCGGGAACCGGGGCCGGTCAAGGGTGGTTCGACTGTGATCGCGTTTGTGACCGATCCGGATGGGTACAAGATTGAGCTGATTGAGCGCAGCTTTGATGGGCAGGGGGCGGGACTGCGCTGAGCAAACCTGAAACCCGGGAAACCTGGGTCAGACCCAAGGGTCTGACCCTTGGGTCTGACCCGGGGTTCCGGGTTCCAGCGGTTTTTTAGTGCTGCAGCAGAGCGTTGATCGGCTCCAGGTCTTCTTCCTTCAGCGAACCGGCAGCAGACTTCAGGCGCAGGCCATTCATGATGGTGTCGTAGCGCGCCTTGGACAGGTCCTTCTGCGTGGTGTACAGCTGGCGCTGCGCATTCAGCACGTCGATGTTGATACGCACGCCCACCTGGTAACCGAGCTTGTTCGATTCCAGCGCGGATTTGGACGACACTTCCGCCGCTTCCAGCGCCTTCACCTGCGCCAGGCCGCTGTTCACGCCCAAGAATGCCTGGCGTGCAGTCTGCGCAGCCTGGCGGCGCGATGCCTCCAGGTCGTTGCGCGCCTTGTCTTCCAGCGCGATCGACTCGCGCACCTTGCTGGTCACGGCAAAGCCGTTGAAGATCGGCACGTTCCAGCTCACGCCGATGGCGTTGTTCTTGTTGATGCCGCCGGTCACGCCGGTCGAGGTCTGGCGGGTGGAGTTGGCCACCAGGTCCAGGGTCGGCATATGGCCGGCGCGCTGCTTGCTGATCTCGCGCTTGGCGATTTCCACATTCAGCTTGGCGCCGGTCACGCCGTAGTTCTGCTCTTCGGCAGCGGCCACCCATGGCTCCAGGGTGGCAGGCTGCGGGCTGGCGATGCTCACGCCGGTGCGCAGCGGCGCCAGCGAACCCGGCACGGCGCCGATGATCTGCTGCAGCGCGGTGCGCTTTACTTCCAGGTCGTTCTGGGCCGCGAATTCCTGCGCCACCACCAGGTCGTATGCCGCTTGCGCTTCGTGCGTGTCGGTGATGGTCTGGGTGCCCACTTCGAAGTTGCGCTTGGCCGATGCCAGCTGTTCGGTGGTGGCGGCCTTTTGCGCCTGGGTCGCGGTCAGGTTGTCCTGCGCGGTCAGCACGTCGAAGTAAGCCTGCGACACACGCAGGATCAGGTTCTGCTGTTCCTGCGCGAAGGTCGCTTCGGCAGCGGCGGCCGACAGCTTGCCTTGCTGGTAGCCTTCCCAGTTGGCCCAGCGGAACAGCGGTTGGGTCAGTTGCAGTTGCATCAGGCCGCTGTAGTTTTCCGCATCAACGAAACCCAGTTTGTTTTTCGACACCTCACCATCGTTCTTCAGGTTGTTGCCGCTGGCGGCGATGGTAGGCAGCAGCAGAGCGCGTCCCTGGGTCGTGCGTTCCTGGCCGGCCGCCAGCGCGGCACGCGCGCTGGCGTAGGTGGCGTCGTTGGCGAGCGCCTGTTTGTACACCTGGACCAGGTCAGCCGCCTGCGTATTCAGCGAGAACAGTGCGCTGGATACCAGCACGGCGAGAAGGGATTTCTGCATTTGCATCTCCGTTGGAGTCGTCAAAAAGGGTTAGTTTTCGTGCCTTAGTACTTGGGCATGGCGCTGTCTACCTGCACAGCCCAGGCGTGAATCCCGCCTGTCAGATTGCTTACCTTGCTGAATCCGTGATGCTCGAGGAAGGCTGCCACGTTGAGGCTGCGCGCCCCGTGGTGGCAGATGCAGACGATCTGCGCATCCTCGTCGAGATCGTCGATGCGGGCCGGGATGGTCTGCATCGGCATCAGGGTCGAGCCTGCGATATGGCAGGTCTCGTACTCCCAGTTCTCGCGCACGTCCAGCAGGAACGGCTTGGCGCGGCTTTCGTCATTCAGCCATTCAGCCAGTTCCGGTGCGGTAATGTGCTGCATTGTCGTTCCCTTAGAAAGTGAACGACGACGGTTTCACCGCCAGGTCCAGCGGTTTGACATCGGTTTCAAACAGTTTGACGGTGTCGTAGCCGTGGTCGCCGGTGCGGGTGATGCGGTGCGCGGACATGACCGGCGATTCGCCGATGATGGCCACGATACGGCCGCCCACCTTCACTTGCTGCAGCACTGCTTCCGGCAGCACCGGCAGCGAGCCGGAGAACACGACCACGTCGAACGGTGCGCCGTTGGACCAGCCCTGGGCGCCGTTGCCCAGTTCCACGGTCACGTTGGCAACGCCGTTGTCCGCCAGGTTCTTTTCCGCCAGCGCCTTCAGTTCAGGCGCGATTTCCACGGCGGTGACGTGGCGTGCACGGTGGGCCAGCAGCGCGGCCAGGTAGCCGGTGCCCGCGCCCACCAGCAGCACGTTTTCATGTTTCTTGATCTGCGCATCCTGCACGATGCGCGCTTCCAGCTTCGGGGTCAGCATTTGCTCGCCACCCGGCAGCGGGATGAAAGTGTCGACAAAAGCCAGGTTTTTGTAGGCTTCTGGCACGAAATTCTCGCGTTTTACGACCAGCAACAGATCGAGGATGTCCGTATCCAGCACGTCCCAAGGACGGATTTGCTGTTCGATCATGTTGAAACGGGCTTGTTCGATATTCATCTTGTTGACTCGGTGAGGGATAAATAATCCGTCATTTTATCGTTTGTCTGGTCAGGTGGGCATATTAACGATTAAGACAACGGATTGCGGGAAATTGCGACAGTCTGCAGATTTGGGGGGGTGAACGACCAAAATCGGCAATCTGCGGTCATTTTTGCGGGGCCAGGCCTTGCTGCACCAGGCCGAGGAAGGTGTCCATGAAGGCGTCGGCGTCGATCGTGTCGTGCGTCTCGCAGGGGAAGAAGCTGTGCTTCCACATCATCAGGGTCAGCACCGGGGCGATCAGCACGTTGGTCATCATGACCGGGTCCACCGGGCGGAATTCGCCGCGCGCCACGCCACGTTCCAGGATGCGCGTCAGCAGGGCGCTGCCGCGCTCAATCACTTCCTCGTTATAAAACTGGGCCAGTTCCGGAAAATTGCCGGATTCGGCCATCATCAGCTTGGTCAGGCCAGCGGCCTTGGTGGCGCCGACCTGGGTCCACCAGCGGCGCAGCATCTGGCGCAGCAGTTCGCAGCTGGACATGCCTTCGGCCGCAGCGGCGTCGCTTTCGGCCTGGCCGATGGTCTGCACGATGGTTTCGCGCACCACGGCTTTGAACAGTTCCTGCTTGTTTTCGAAATACAGGTAGAGCGTGCCTTTGGAGACGCCGGCGGCACGGGCCACGTCCTCCAGGCGCGTGGCGGCAAATCCGCGATCGACGAACAGCTCCAGCGCGGCCGCCAGCAATTCCTGCGGGCGCGCGTCCTTGCGCCGCTCCCAGCGGGGCTTGGTATCAGTCGGGGCTTGCATGATAAAAGTTGCGTTTAGGTAACTTACTTATGAGTCATTAATGGTAGTTCCGGCGCCTCCAGACGTCAAGGCGCCGGGCATGACGACACCTGGTTGGCCAGCGGCTGGCCGCGCTCGAAGGCAGTGATGCTGGCGATGGTGGTCTGCATGATCTGGCCGATGGCTTCGGAGGTGAAGAAGGCCTGGTGGCCGGTGACGATCACGTTGGGGAAGGACACCAGGCGCTGGATGATGTCGTCGCAGATGATGGAGGAAGACAGGTCCTGGAAGAACAGGCTGGCCTCCTGCTCGTAGACGTCGATGGCGAGGCCGCCCAGCTGGCCGGTTTTCAGGGCCGCGATGGCAGCTTCCGTGTCGACCAGGCCGCCCCGGCTGGTGTTCACCAGGATGCTGCCGCGCTTGGCCTGCGCCAGGGTGGCGGCGTTGACGATGTGGCGCGTGGCTTTGGTCAGCGGGCAATGGAGCGATACCACGTCGCTGGCGGCCAGCAGCTGGTCGACGGGCACGTAGCGGCCGCCCAGCGCTTGGAAGGCGGCGCTGGGGTGCTGGTCGTTGCCCAGCAGGGTACAGCCGAAGCCGGCCATGATGCGGGCGAAGATGGTGCCGATCTTGCCGGTGCCGATAATGCCGACGGTTTTGCCGTGCAGGTCGAAGCCCATCAGGCCGTCCAGCTCGAAATTGCCTTCGCGCGTGCGTACGCTGGCGCGGGCGATCTTGCGGTTCACGGCCAGCAGCAGGCCGACGGCGAATTCGGCCACCGAGTGCGGCGAATAGTCGGCGACGCGCACAACGGCGATGCCGTGCTTGTCGGCGGCGGCCAGGTCGATCTGGTTGTAGCCGGTGGAGCGCGTGGCGACCAGGCGCGTGCCCTGCTTTGCCAGGATGTCCAGCACGGCGGCGTCCACTGTGTCGTTGACGAAGACGCAGACTGCCGGGCAGCCTTGCGCCAGCACGGCGCTTTCCTGCGTCAGGCGCTCTTCGAAGAAGAGCAATTCATGGCCGGCGGCCTGGTTTGCCTGCGCCAGCATCAGCTTGTCGTAGCGGCGTGCGCTGAACACGGCTGTCTTCATATGGTCTCCTTGGGCGGTCGCCTTCCATTCTAATGGATGATGCGCCGCCATCCGAGGTAGATGCCGGTGGCGGACAGCATGGCGCCCAGCAGGCAGAGCGCAATCACCAGGATGTCCCAGGCCGGACGGGGACGGATGAAATCGAGCTGGTGCAGGCCGTTGAAGAGCCAGCGGTTCCATTTCCGGTTGTCGTCGACATAGCCGGCCAACTGGCCGCGGCGCGGATCGATGTAAAACGTGGTCCCTTCCGGCGTGTCGAAACGCACGCGCAGGACAGGGAAGCTGCGTTCGTTGTGGTGGCTGTAGTAGTAATTGTCTTCGCTGGCGAGCAGCACAGCCGATTGCACGGGCACGCCGGGGCGCATCGCTTGCACGGCTGGCAGCAGGGTCGTGGCGTCCAGCGCGGCGGGCGTGCCGCTGCGCGCGTCGAGCAAGTTGCGGCCGGTGCCTGTGAGGGTGGCGAAGTAGGTAGCGCCGGCGACGCGGCGCCATTCGATTTCCCGCGCGCCGGGGCTGGCTTGCAGGGCGGCGGCCACCGGCAAAGCCAGGTCGTCCCGTTGCAGCGCTCCGCCTGCGAATGCGAGCCTGTCGCGCGCTGTAATGCCGGGCGAATCGAGCCAGCCGAAAGGCGTGACGGAAAGCCAGCCGCTGAACAGCCAGGTGAGCGTGAGCATGCCGGCGCCCAGGCCCAGCCAGTGGTGCCAGGCCTGCCAGCCTTTGTAGGGCGAGCGGCGGCCACCCTTGTAGCGCCGGCGCAGGCGCAGGCGCTGGATGCCGAGCACCATGCCGCTCAGGGCCAGCACGAAGGTGATGGCGGAGGACCACATGACGGCTTGCCGCCACGGTTCGGCCTTGTCGCGCAAGGGCGTGAAGTACAGCCAGTGAATGACCGATCCGGCCCAGTTCCACGCGCGTTCGCTGCGGGTCGTGTCGCGTACCAATTCGCCGGTGCGGCCGGAGACGTACAGGACGCTGCCCGCATCGTCCGCGTAGGCGACGCGGTACAGCGGACGGTGCGCGGAGACGCGGCCGAAGGTCCACTGGTCGAGGTCAATGCGTTCGATGGATTGGATGCCCAGGCCTGCCGTTGCGGGCGTGCCCGCCCCGACGCCGGCCGCCGCGGCGTGGCGGCTCGCGCTGTCGGCCGCCAGCTCGTCGCTGACTTGCAAGGCAGCGCCGGTATCGGCCCAGACCGACACTTGCGGCGCTTTGCCGCCTTCAGGCTGGAAGTGGTAGGCCGGACGGCCGGCCACGGTGTTCAGGCGCACCGCAGTGGGCAGGCAGGGCGAACCGGTCGCCTGCCAGGCTGCCAGTGCGCTGACCTGCACGGCGGAGGGATCGAGCGGAGCCAGCCAGGCTTGCCGTTCCGCCTCGCTGAGCGCGGGATACGGCACGTACATCATCACCACGCCCGAGCCGAACCACAGCAGCACCAGCAGGCCGAGTACGATGCCCAGCCTGCGGTGCCACAGGTGCAGCTGACGCTTTAATACTGCCATTGCACGGTGAGCTCCGCGTGGCGGCGCTCGCCCAGCAGGTACTGGCTGTCGCCGTAGGAAGTCAGCGCGTACAACTTGTCGCCCAGGTTGCGCAGGTTGAGCTGCACCTGCATGCGGCGGTTCACATTCCAGCCCAGCGCGGCATCGAACGTGGTGTAGGCCGGCAGCGCTTGCACATTGCTGTTGTCGATGTAACGCTTGCCGACATGGCGCAGGCCGGCGCCTGCGCGCCAGGCCTCGGTGCGGTAGCCCAGCCAGGCGTTGGCCGATACCTTCGGCACGTTCGCCGGACGCTTGCCGGCGCGCGAGACGTTGCCGCTTTCGACCAGCTGGTCGAAGGACGCATCGGTGTAGGCCGCGTTGGCATCCAGGCGCCAGCCCGGGGCCAATGCCGCGCTGGCGGTGAACTCGGCGCCTTGCGAAGTCTGCGAACCGCCCTGGATCGATTGCGCCGGATTGGCCGGGTCGCGGGTGATGATGTCGTCCTTGGTGATGCGGTACAGCGCGGCGGTCCATTCCGCCTTGCCCTGCGCCAGCGATTGCTTGACGCCGGCCTCCAGCTGGCGCGAGCGGGTCAGCTTGTAGCGGCTATTGGCCAGGTTCAGCGACAGCAGGCTGGTGACCGGGTCGCTGCCGGTGCTGGCCTGGCCGTACAGCGAGGTGCCCGGCGCCAGCTTCCAGGTTGCGCCAAGGCGCAGCGCATTGGAGTTCAGGGTGGAGGTGAAACCGGCGGAGCCCAGCAGGCTGGTACGCGCCACGCGGTAGCGGTCGTGCCGCGCGCCGGCCAGCAGCAGCCATTGCTCGTTCAGCGCGTAGGCATCTTCCACATACAGCGCATTGCTCACCGTATCGGTGGTGAAGTTGGGGCGGAACGGGTCCGGGCTGTCGAACACGCCCGGCTGGAAGCCGGTCGGCGCCACGGTGGACGAACCGCCGTATGGCGAATTGTTGGTATGGGTGAAGTTGATGGTGGCGATTTCCCAGCCGCCCACCACGCGGTGCGCACCTTCGTTCCAGCGCGCTTCCAGGCGGTTGCCGGTGTGCTCCTGGTCGTGCTGGATGGCGATGTAGTCGCTGCGTTCAACCATGTTGGCGCGCGCGTCGTAGACGTAGCTCTCGACGTTGCGCCAATTGCGGCGTGCCTTGATGTACGCCAGCTCGTTGCTGATGCTGAGGGCAGGCGTGGCCTGCCATGCCAGGCGCGCCACGCCTTTGTCGTCGACGTACTTGATCAGCGCGTCGGCCACGTTGTAGTTCTGGCCGCGCAACTCTCCGGCGATGCGCCCATTGACCAGCGGCGTACCGAAGTAGCGTTGCGGCTTCTGCTCGGAGTGGTCCAGCTGCAGGTCCAGGTCGAGGCCGGGCGCCAGGTCGAAGGCGGCGCTGGTCAGCACTTTGCCGCGACGGGCTTCGCCACGGTCGATGAAACCATCGCTGCGGTCGGCGTAGGCGTCGACGCGGAAAGCGCCCTTCCCGCCCAGCGCGCCGGTGCCGCCGATGCCGCCGCGCAGGGCGCGGCCGCCGCCGAAGCCGGCCAGGGCTTCAAAGGTGCTGGCGCGCTGCGGCGCCTTGCGCACTGCATTGATGGTGGCGCCGGTGGTGCCGCTGCCGTACACGATGGAACCGGGGCCGCGCAGCACTTCAATGTAGTCGTAACCCCAGGGGTCTGCAGGGCCGGTGGCGGTGCCGGAGCCGACCAGCAGGCGCTGGCCGTTCTCCAGCATGGCGACCGAGCTGTTGCCGTTGAAGCCGCGCGCGGAATAGCTGATGCCGTTGCCGGGCGAGCTGCTGTCGGTCAGGCCGGTGGTGCGGGTAATGGCCTCTTTCACCAGCAGGTCGCCGCGCGCGCGGATGGTGTCGGTGTCCAGTGCCTCCACGCTGGCCGGCGTTTCTTCGATGCTCAGGCCAAGGCGGCTGCCGGTGGCGTTCTGGCGCGCCAGTCCCAGGCCGCTGTCGGCGCTGCCGTTGACGGTGACGGTCGGCAGGGCTATATCGTCGCTGGCTGCTGCGCTTGCGGCGCACAGGACGGCGGCTGCGGCCGCGATGATGCTTAAGTGTGTCTTCATTTCTTTGCTTCTGGTTTTGCAGGTTCGACCAGTACCAGCTGGCCCGTTTTTGGATCACGGAATACTTCGCCTACGCGGTCGTAGCCGCTGCCGGCCTGGCTGATGCCGGCGGCGGGACGCTCGATCTGTTTGCCCTTCTCCACCGGCTTGTGTTTGGCCAGCGCGCCCTGGCTGCCGGCGATGGCGGCGATCAGGCCGCAGGCGAAGACCAGCATGACGTCCACCAGGTTGACCAGGCTGGAACGCGGGTCTTCATCGCTGTCGTCGAAGCGCGAGTCGAGGTGCTGGTACAGGCGCAGGCGCTTGCGGCCGGTGCCGGCGCCGCCTAAGGCCCCGGCACCGGCCTGGGCTTGGGCTTCTGGCTGGTCCCTCATGCTGCCTGCTCCATGGCGTCCAGCGTTTCTTCGTACCAGCGGCGGCGCAGCTTGCCGATCACCAGGCCGGCGATGCCGGCGACCAGGCCCAGCACGGTGGCGTCGAAGGCTACCGTGACGGCGCTGGCCAGTTGCGCGGGATTGCCTTGGCCGAGCGCGGCCAGGCCGGGGCCAAGGGGGATGATGGTGGCCATCAGGCCCAGCATCGGGGGAATGCGTGCCAGCAGGTCGGCGCGCTCCAGGCGGTGGCGCGCCAGGGCCTGTACGCGGGCCGCGTTGCCGGCGGCGCGCAGCTTGGCCAGGCCGCTGAAGCGTTCGCCGACGGCGATGCCCGCTTCCAGCGCGGCGATGGCGCAGGCAGCCAGCAGCGCCAGCAGGGCCGGTGCCAGCAGCAGGCTGACGCCGTCGTGCAGCCAGGCGTAAGAGATGTTTTCGATCATTTGTATGCTCCTTGGGCAATGGTTGTTCGGGTGCCGCGCAGCAGGCCCAGGGCGAACATCGCCAGGCAGGCGGCCAGGATCGCGAGCAGCTTCATGGCGCGCTCGGCGGGGGATACGGTTGGTTCGGCCAGGTCGCGCAGCTCGTAGGCGCGCGCCGGCTCCGCAGCGGCATCGGCTTGCGCTACGCTGCCAACTTCGGTTGGCTGGTCGGTGCTCCTGCGGCTTGGCTCGCGGCGCGCAGCGTCGTCGGCGCGCCAGGCAGCGGGGGCCGCGTCGGCGGCTGCAGCGGCGGCAGCGGCGGCGCGGGCGGCATCGGCGGCTTGCGCTGGGCGGCTGGCTTGCGCAGCGCTTGTGCCGCGTGCCGCATCGGCCGGCAGCATGTCGCCACGGGCCTTGGCCAGCGTCGCGCTGAGGGCCTGCGCGTCGGCCGCCTCCAGCTGCGGGGACAGCCATTGCCACATTGGATGATCGGGGGCGGTGTGGCCGCTGCCGGGCAGGCCGTTGCTGGCAACCAGGCGCGCCAGTTCGCCGCCCATCTGCTTGATGGTGGCGTCATCCGTCTTCCAGTAGCCCTTCTCCGCCGCCACCATGAAAATGGCCAGCATATGCGCCTTGGCATGCGCGTTGTGGCGCTGGCCGAGGAATTGCGGCAGGCCGATCTTGTGGGCATCGTCGAAGTAAACCGACTTCACCTCATCCCAGGCCCAGTTCTTCACCAGGTCGGGTCGGGTCACCTGCCAGCCCCACAGGTTCTCCAGGAATTCCTGGCCCATGGTGCGGGCGCCGGCGTAGCCGTGCCCCATCAAGGGCTTGAGCCAGGCCGGGTTCAGGAAGCGGCCGCGCAACTCGCCCAGCAGGGCCGACGCCAGCGGTTCGACGTCGGCGCGGCCCGGCTGCGCATGCTGCAGGATCAGCGCGTCGGGCACGCGCCCGGTGCGGCTTTCCACCGCCAGCGACAGGCCGCCCAGGTAGTCGAAGGCGTCGTTGTTGTCCAGCAGGCCGTACAGGTTGCTGGCGCGGCCGTGGTAAGTGCGGGTGATGCCGTCCAGCGCCGCGTCGAAGGCGGCATGGTTCGATTCGCCGCTCGCATCCAGGCCGTAGGCATGGCCCATGCGCAGGCGGTAGGCCTTGCCGATTTCATCGCGCTCGCGCCAGGCGCCGGAGCGTTCGGTCAGGCGGTTGACGCCCGCGCCATAGGCGCCGGGCGCATCGCCGAAGATGCGTTGCGCCGCCGCCCGTCCGGCCTCCGCCGGCGGCATGCCGCCAGCCTGCAGCGCGCGCACGCGTACCAGCCATTCGCGCGCCACGCGGTTGTCGGCAACCGGCTCGCGGCCCCACGCGGCGTTGCCGCCGACGCCGGTGGCGCTGACGCTGCCAAGCGGCGCCAGGGCGGCTTCCAGCGCTTCGCGCATGGCCGGCTCCTGCTCGGCCACCCCGGCGGCGGAGGCGGCCAGCGCCATGCGGCCGGCGCGGTCGATCAGGCGGATCAGGTTGGGATACAGGTCGCGGAACAGGCCGGAGGTGGTCACCAGCGCATCGCGCCGCACCGCCCCCGGCAGCAGGCGCACGTCGTTCACGATGCCGCGCGCATTCCATACCGGCTCCGCGCCCATCATCGCCAGCGCGAAGGCCACCATCACGCCCTCGTCGCGCACCGCGTCGGAGGCCCACAGCAAAATGCCCTCGCTGCCGGCCGACGAGCGCTCGCGCGCCGCAGCCTTGGCCGCCAGCCCGGCGCCCATCTGGTAGCCGATCCTGGTCGGCAGGATATCGCCATCGACAGCATGGAAATTGCGCCCGGTCGGCAGCGCCTCCGGCGAGCGCAGCGGATCGTTGCCCTTGCCCGGCTCGATGAAGCGGCCATCCAGCCCCGCCAGCAACGCACGCATTTCATTGGCCGGCGATTGCGCCAGCTTGCGCGCCACTTCCGGATCGTCGATGCCGCCCTTCTTCATGGACTCCAGCATCAGGTCGACCGACTCCTGCTTCCACTGGCGGCCGAAGATATGCAGGCCGTGCGGCATGAACTTTTCCTGCAGCTTGGTCAGGTAATGCCCCACCTCGTGCGCCAGCAGATCGTCGTCCGCCGCATCGAAACCGATGCCGCGCACCGCCAGCACGTCCGCCATCGAAGCCTCCAGCTCGGCCTTCAGGTTCAATGCCACCACGCGCTCGCGCATCAGCTGCGCCGCCTTGGCCTTCAGCGACTCCGAACTGGCCGCCTCGTAGCTCTCCACGATCTGGCGCAGCGACAGCAGCTCGTCGTACAGCGGGGTCGACGCCAGCGGCGGCGTCAGATGGTCCACCATCACCGCCAGGCCGCGCCGCTTGGCTTGCGTGCCCTCGCCCACGCCGTCCACGATGTAGGGATAGACACCCGGCAGGTCGCCCGCGATCAGGCTGGAAAAATCGTCCGCCGCCAGGCCGACCGCCTTGCCGGGCAAGAACTCATAGGTCGAATGGCGTCCCACGTGCACCAGCGCGTCCGCCTTGAAACGGTCGCGCAGCCAATGGTAGAAGGCCAGGTACTGGTGCGGCGGCGGCACGCTGGTATTGGCGTGCAGCAGCTCCTCGTCCACCTCCCAGCCGCGCGGCGGCTGCGGGCCGATGAACACATTGCCGAACACGATGCCAGGCACCAGCAGCTTGCCGCTGTCCACCATGATCTTTCCCGGCGCCGGGCCCCAGCCTTTCATGCCCTCGATGCGGTAAGTGGCCAGGCGGCGCTGCAGCGGCGCCAGCGCGGCACAGCGGCGCGGCGCCCGCTCCTGCAGGCATTTGGCGTAGCCGTCGGCCAGCGCCTGCAGGTCGCGCATGGCGGCCTCGCGCTGCGGATGGTCGGCGCCCTCCACCAGGTGCTGCAGTTCCTTGATCACGACTTCCGCCTGCTTGCGGCCCAGTGCCCACTCGCGCGCGGCTTCCGCCTGCAGCACGTCGGCGTGCAGGCGGCCCAGCAGACCGCTGGTCATCTCGCCCTGCACGCGCGGCGACAACGTGCCGAACCACTGCGCGTAATCGGCAGCGCTGACGCTGTTCACAGACGCCGCCAGCTCGCGCAATCCGGCGCGGTCTTCCGGCAGGTTGACGCCGTGCGCCATGATGCGGTCCAGCAGCGCCTCCGGCGTGGCCGGCAGTTCGCCCACCGTATAGCCGGCGCCCTTCAGCGCATGCAGCATGTCGAACAGCGAAGCCGGCACGTCCAGGTTGTCGGCGCCGATGTTCTGGCGGCCCGGCGGGTGGTTGTAGTAGACCAGCGCCACGCGCTTGTTCTTGTTGGACTTGGCGCGCAGCGCCAGCCAGCGCTCCACGCGCAGCGCCAGGCGCTCCGCCTCCGCCCCCAGCACCACCGGCGGACGGTTCTCGATGCCGGTCAGCTTGTCGCGCTGGGCCTCGCCAAGGGCCGCCACCACGATCGGCTGGCCGATGCCCTGAAGTTCCGGCAGCGCCACGCGGTACTGCACCGAATCGGGCGGCAGGCCGTCCGGCGACAGGCGCCACTGCATGGCGGTGCGGTCGGACAGGCGGATCGCCTTGAACAGGGGGATATCGAGGCGCTTGAACGCCTCGCTAACGGCCTCGCGGTTTTCGGCCGCACCCACCACGAAGTCCTGCAGCACCACCAGCGCCGCCGGCACGGCCGGCGCAATCAGCTCCGGCAAGCGCTCCAGCGCCTCGCGCGAAGCGCCGCCCCAGCGCGGCAGCACCTGCACGCATTGCTGGCCGGTGCGCTCCACCTGGCGGCACAGGGCGGCCGGCACCATGCCGTCCATATTCGACAGGTCCAGCACCACCACCGTCGGACGCGCCTGCACGCCCAGCTGCGCCGCGCGGCCCCAGGCCGACGCATCATGCAGCTCGCGCTCGCCCATACGCAGGCGCAGCGTCGGTTCCGGCTGCGGCGCGGCCAGCGCGCGCGCCGGGTCAAGCAGGTGGGCGAACAGCGCCGCCGTGTTGTCGCGGCCACCGGCCTGCCACACCTGGCGTGCCGCCAGCCACTGGGCGGCCGCCGGCAACGCGCGCGCCGCCTGCAAGGCCGCCGCCGGCGGCTGTTCGCTCGACAGCTGGCGCAAGGTCTCCGGTGAAAAGCCCTGCAGGCTGCCCTGGCGCCCGCGCGAGAGCAGGCTCAATGACGCTTCGCCGTTAAAAGCCAGCACCGTTGCCGAGGCGCGCGCGTGGCGCGGCAAGGCATCCTTCAGGCGCCGCGCCGGATCGCCGAACAGCGAAACCGCAAGGATGCTGTCGGCCTGCGCCAGCCATTGCGCGGCCTGCCTGTCGTCGGCCGCCATCCACTGCGCCGGCGTGCGCAGGATGATGCGGTCCCTGGGATAGGCGGCCAGGTGGCGGTGGGCCGCTTCGATGGCCGCCGGTGCGGCACGTTCGGTCACGATGGCGAACAGCGTGGCAGCGTTAAGACGCGCACAGGCGAACGCACATAGCAGGACCACAATGATCCGGGCAAAGGTAGAGGTAGGCACAGGAAATCCGAGCACGCAAAACCACACCCCGGGTTTTGCACAATCAAACAAGACTGGCCGGTCTTCTGGCTTGCCTTCATCCTCCCCTGGCCCGGCCTTCCCGTGCATGTGCACAGTGGCGTTGGTCAGCTTCGTCTGGCTTACAGCAGCGGGGGCTGCGCCGGACTGGCGGGGGATGGTTATCCCGCGCGTCACCGGCTTCCCGTTTCACCACCTTACAGGCTTGCAAGGCGGAACCAATCAAGTAACGGGCGCCATTCTAGCAGAGAATGCGCAGCGTTCTATCCACCCTGGCCAAGCCAAAGCTGGTGTTCGAGCACCTGGCTGCTGCGGATCCGGTCAGCCAGCAACTCGACGCCTTGTGGACTCAGGTGGAAGTGATCGAGGATCAGCGGTACCCCTTTGGGCGATATCAGCGGGCAACCGCCCTCGCAATACAACTGCAGGCGGTTCAGGTAACCAAAGCGGTTTTCCAGCGCAAAGGCATGCATCGCGTCTGCATGCTTCAGCGCCGACGGTTCCAGCATATTTTGGGCAATGGCCGCCAGCGATTGTTTGCGGTCCAGGCGCAGCATGGCCATGGCCAGGTTGTCGCTGAAGGTCAATGGCGGCCCCGCCAACAGCACGGGATGACCTGCCGCGCGAAAACGCTGCAGGTCCTCGCGCGCAACGCGGAAATCATCCTGCCAGGCCGATGCCACCACCACACCATCGAGCTTATGGCTGGCGGCGAACTGCTGCGCATACGCCAACTGACGCACGCAATAGTGCTCCTTGTTGCGGTACGCGGCCTGGAAAGGCTTGCAGGCCGACCCCGTAATCTGCAGGAAGTTCACATCGGGATAGGCGCGCACCAGCGCCGCGTGCAGTTCCGCGGCAGCACTGTCGCCATACACCAGCACATTGCGGCGCTGCGGCGCCAGCGTGATGCAATCGGCATGCCCCGCGTAATAGTCTGCGAAGGAGGATGGCGCGCTTTCGATATCCATCAAATGGCAGCTGTGGTAGCGCTCAATGCGGTTGCGCTCCAGTTGCAGGCGGCCCACATAGTGGTAGTCAGCCGCGCGCATGGCGCGCAGGCGCTGCAAGGCCAGTGCGGTGGCCGGCGTGTCGGGCAAGATAGCGGCCTGGGTGAGCGCCACCGGCACGGCGGCCGGCAACACGGCGGCGACCGGGGCCGGCGCCGTTGCGGCTACGCTGGGTGCTGTGGCGGCCATGGGCAAGTACCGGCTCAGGCTAAGCAACTCACGCTGCGGCACGCCGTCCATGCGGTACAGCTGGAAGCCGAAGCCGCCGAGTGCGCACAGCAGCGCCGCCAACGCCACCGGCAACGCCGGTTTGCCCTGCATCGCAAAACGCAGCCGTCCTTCCACGACAACGCAGGTCAGCCATGCCAACAGCACGCTGAGCGCCAATGCCGACCACAGTACCGCTTCGGCCACATTTCCCCCTTGCAGGATATGGGCAAAGGACAGCAGCGGCCAATGCCATAGATACAGGGGATAACTGATACGTCCCAGCCAGGTGACCGGCGCCAGGCGGAACAGGGATGCATTCAAGGTCGCCGCCGGACCGGCCGCCAGCAGGACAGTGGTACCCGCCACCGGCAACAAGGCCCAGTAGCCGGGGAATAAACTGGTCTTATCGATTAGCCGGAAAGCCGACGCAATCGCAATGGCAGCAGCCAGTGTCCACACCGGGGCCGGCGTGGTACGCGGCGGGTGGTAGGTATGCCACCAGGCGAGCAGGCCACCCACGGCCAGTTCCCAGAAACGTGACGCTGGCGAGTAGAACGCGGCATCCGGCGCATGGAGCGCCGCGTACACGCTGTAGCCGAAGGACGCCAGTGCCAGGAGCAGTGTGACCGGGACAAAAGCGCGGCGCCAGCGAGAGAGCAAGCACAGCAGCAAGGGCCAGGCGATATAGAACTGCTCCTCCACGCCAAGCGACCACAAGTGCAGGAAAGGCTTGGTTTCCGCACTATTGTCGAAATAGCCGGATTCATGCCAAAACAGAAAATTGGCCACGAAGCCGGCGCCCCCCGCCGCGTGGCGGCCAAGCTGGGACAGCTCTTCCGGCAACATGAGCAGCCAGCCCAGCACCAGCGTGGCGGCCATTACCACCAGCAGGGCGGGGAAGATACGGCGCACGCGGCGCGCATAGAAGCTGGCAAGACTAAAGCTACCGGCATCGAGCGCCCGCAACAAAATGCCCGTGATCAGGTAACCGGAAATGACGAAGAAGATGTCGACGCCGGCAAAGCCGCCGGGGAGTGCCTGCGGAAAGGTGTGGAACACTACCACGGCCACTACCGCCAGGGCGCGCAATCCATCGATATGGGGGTAATAGGCAGGGGCTGCCGGTGGCGCTGAAATATAGCTAGGCATACAACAACTGTTGTTATAAGGATGTAATTCTACAGAATTATTGGTAAATCAAAGAGAAAAGGTATTTACTGGTAAATGCGCGTCTACGAACGCGTCTGGGAGAGAAAAATGCATAACAAGACAACTTTGCAAGTCCTGGCCGCCGCCTCGGGACTTGGGGACGAGCGCATACAGGAACTGTGGGAAGGCGCAGACATGTATGCCCGTGCGCAGGCCGGCAACCCCGATTCGCCCCGCTACCAGCAAGTGCTGCATGAACGCATGGCAGCCATGGTCGAACGCGAGGTGGCCAAGCGCCAGCCCGCGCGCGAACAGGCGCCCTGGGTCATGGCCGACGCCCACCTCGGCCAGATCGAAGTCTCCCTGTCCGATGCACTGAAAGCCTTTGGCAGTCGCGCGCAACACGTCATGCATTGACGCAGGCAGTACTGCGCAACGCGCAGGAGTGGGTGCGCCATGAACCGCAACCCGATCCCGTGCCGCCCGCAGTGCGGCGCCTGCTGCACAGCGCCCGCCATCGACAGCCCCATCCCCGGCATGCCGCAAGGGAAACCGGCGGGTGTGCCTTGCCTCCACCTGGACGCGCAGCGGCGCTGCAAGCTGTACGGCTTGCCCGAACGGCCCCAGGTCTGCCTCGACTTCATTGCCGATGAAATGATCTGCGGCGAAACGCGCGAGCAGGCCATGCGCTGGCTGGGCTGGGCCGAGGCGTGAACAGGTAGAATATCGCCCCATCATGAGTTTCCAATGCCGCCCCGCCTGCGGCGCCTGCTGCACGGCGCCCTCCATCACGTCCCCGATTCCCGGTATGCCGAACGGCAAGCCGGCCGGTGTGCGCTGCGTGCAGCTGGGCGAGGATAACCGCTGCCTGATCTTTGGCCGCCCCGAGCGGCCCGCCTTCTGCGCCGGCCTGCAGCCCTCGGCGGAGATGTGCGGCGCGACGCGCGAGCAGGCCATGCACTGGCTGACCGCGCTGGAACGCGCGACGGCGCCGGCCTGACGCCGGCAGGCGTGCCGCACCGGGCGCGCGGTTCAGGCTAAAATGTTCAGCTATGAACCAAGTTATCGACCACCGCCACCGCCTCTCCACCCGCCTTGCCTTCCTGACCGCCGGCCTGGCCATGTCGGCCTGGGCGCCGCTGGTGCCGTATGCCAAGGAGCGCCTGGGCCTGGCCGAGGGGCCGCTCGGCCTGCTCCTGCTGTGCCTGGGCGCCGGTTCGCTGCTGGCCATGCCGCTGACCGGCGCGCTGGCGGCGCGCTTTGGCTGCCGCGCGGTGGTGCTGTGGTCGTCGCTGCTGGTGTGCCTGGCCCTGCCCGGCCTGGCGCTGGCGCCGACGCCTTTGCTGCTGGGCCTGGTGCTGTTCGTCTTCGGCGCCGCGCTCGGCACCATGGACGTGGCCATGAACGTACAGGCGGTGATGGTGGAAAAGGCCAGCGGCGGCGCCCTGATGTCCGGCTTCCACGGCATGTTCAGCCTGGGCGGCTTTGCCGGCGCCGGCAGCATGGCCCTGCTGCTGTGGCTGGGCAGCGGTCCGCTCGGCGCCTGCCTGGCCATCGTCGCCCTGGTGGCACTGCTGCTGTGGCGCGCCAGCCCCGACCTGCTGCACGAGCCGGAGGCGCGCGAAGGCGGAACCCCGGCCTTCGTCATGCCGCACGGCGCGGTGATCTTTATCGGCGCCCTGTGCTTCATCGTCTTCCTGGCCGAAGGCGCCATGCTGGACTGGAGCGCCGTCTTCCTGACCGCCGAACGCGGCCTGGAGGAAGGCCGTGCGGGCCTCGGTTACGCCGCCTTTGCCGTGGCCATGACCGTCGGCCGCCTGACCGGCGACCGCGTGGTGGGCCGCTTTGGCGCGCGTCCGGTGCTGCTGGCGGGCGGCCTATGCGCCGCCGCGGGCTTCTTCACCGCGGTGGCGGCGCCCGGCGCGGCCCTGGCGCTGGTGGGCTTTGTGCTGGTCGGCCTGGGCGCCTCGAATATCGTGCCCATCCTGTTTACGGCCGCCGGCAACCAGAAGGCCATGCCGGCCAGCCTGGCGATTGCCGCCATCACCACCATCGGCTACGCCGGCATCCTGGCCGGACCGGCCCTGATCGGCTTCGTGGCCCACCTCTCCAGCCTGACCCTGGCCTTTGCCGCCCTGGGCGGCGCCCTGTTGCTGGTGGCCGCCAGCGCGCGCCTGGTACGCGTGCATTCCTGATCCAGCGCAAATCGCGCCCGGGCCGGCAACGTTAATCTTGGATTAAGTCGTTCGGCCCCGGCGCTCATGGTAAGCTTCGTGCCCGCGTAGTATCCCGCCACCGACACACTTAACAAATTCACAATGGATATCGTTCTCGCACTGAAGGCTCTGATCATGGGTCTGGTCGAAGGGTTTACCGAATTCCTGCCAATTTCGTCCACCGGCCACCTGATCCTGGCCGGCAGCCTGCTCGACTTCACGGGGGCCAAGGTGAAAGTGTTTGAAATCGTGATCCAGGGCGGCGCCATGCTGGCCGTGATCTGGGAATACCGCCGCAAGATCGGCGAGGTACTGGCCGGCATCACGCATGACCCCAAGGCGCAGCGTTTCGCGCTCAACATCCTGGTCGGCTTCGTGCCGGCCGGCGTGCTGGCCCTGCTGTTCAACAAGAGCATCACCGCCCTGCTGTTCCACCCGGTGCCGGTGGCGCTGGCTTTCATCATCGGCGGCTTCATCATCCTGTGGGTGGAGCGCCGCGCGCGCATCAACCCGGTCACCGTGCGCGTGCAGTCGGTGGACGACATGAGCATCGGCGACGCGCTGAAAGTGGGCTGCGCCCAGGCCTTCGCATTGATCCCCGGCACCAGCCGCTCCGGCGCCACCATCATCGGCGGCCTGCTGGCCGGCCTGTCGCGCAAGGCGGCCACCGAGTTCTCCTTCTTCCTGGCCATCCCGACCCTGCTGTCGGCCACCTTCTATTCGCTGTGGAAGGAGCGCGCGCTGCTGTCGCTCGCCGACCTGCCGATGTTCACCGTCGGTACCGTATCGGCCTTCATTTCCGCCTTCCTGTGCGTGCGCTGGCTGCTGCGCTACGTCAGCACCCACGGCTTCACCTTCTTCGCCTGGTACCGCATCGTGTTCGGCCTGGTGGTGCTGCTCACCGCCTACACCGGCATCGTTACCTGGCACGTATAAACAATGGAACAGCAAGACACCAGCCAGCGCGCCCTGCACCTGCTGCAGACCGTCTTCGGCTACCCAGCCTTCCGCGGCCAGCAGGGGCAGATCGTCGAGCATGTCGGCAACGGCGGCGACGCCCTGGTGCTGATGCCGACCGGCGGCGGCAAATCGCTGTGCTACCAGATCCCGGCCATGCTGCGCGACGGGGTGGGCGTGGTGGTCTCGCCGCTGATCGCGCTGATGCAGGACCAGGTCGACGCCCTGGCCGAAGTGGGCGTGCGCGCGGCCTTCCTCAACTCGACCCAGACCTATGAGGAAGCGGCGCGCATCGAACGCCTGGTGCGCACCAACCAGATCGACCTGCTGTACGTGGCGCCCGAGCGCCTGCTGACGCAGCGCTGCTTCGACCTGCTGCAGGACTCGCAGATCGCCCTGTTCGCCATCGACGAGGCGCACTGCGTGTCGCAATGGGGCCATGACTTCCGCCCCGAATACATCAAGCTGTCGGTGCTGCACGAGCACTTCCCGAACGTGCCGCGCATCGCGCTGACCGCGACCGCCGACCAGCAGACGCGCGACGAAATCATCCACCGCCTGGCGCTGAACGACGCCGCGCAGTTCGTCTCCTCCTTCGACCGCCCCAACATCCGCTACCAGATCGTGGAGAAGACCAACGGCCGCAAGCAGCTGCTGGACTTCATCACCTCCGAACATGCGGGAGACTCCGGCATCGTCTACTGCCTGTCGCGCAAGAAGGTGGAAGAGACGGCGGAATTCCTGAACGAGCACGGCGTGCGCGCCCTGGCCTACCACGCCGGCATGGAGCACGCCAAACGCGCCGACAACCAGGCGCGCTTCCTGCGCGAAGACAATATTGTGATGGTGGCCACCATCGCCTTCGGCATGGGCATCGACAAGCCGGATGTGCGCTTCGTCTGCCACCTCGATTTGCCCAAGTCGATCGAAGGCTACTACCAGGAGACCGGCCGCGCCGGCCGCGACGGCCTGCCCGCCAGTGCCTGGATGTCCTACGGCCTGCAGGACGTGGTGCTGCAGCGGCGCATGATCGACGAGTCGGAAGCGGACGAGAATTTCAAGCGCGTGCTGTCAGCCAAGCTCGATTCGATGCTGGGCCTGTGCGAGACGCTGAGCTGCCGCCGCATGCGCCTGCTGGAATACTTCGGCGAACCGGCCACCCCATGCGGCAACTGCGACACCTGCCTGATCCCGCCCGTCTCCTTCGACGGCACGGTACCGGTGCAGAAGCTGCTGTCGGCCATCTACCGCTGCGACCAGCGCTTTGCCGCCGGCCACGTGATCGAGGTGCTGCGCGGGGTGGAGACTGAACGCATCCAGACCTGGCACCACGACAAGCTGTCCGTGTACGGCATCGGCGCCGACCGCAGCGAGCAGGAATGGCGCGCCATCCTGCGCCAGGTGATCGCGCTCGGTCTGGTCACCGTCGACCATGAGCAATTCAGCTCCCTCAAGCTGACCGACGCCGCGCGCCCGGTGCTGAAGGGCGGCCAGAAGGTACAGCTGCGCCAGTACCAGAAGCCGGTCAAGCAAAAGCGCAGCGCGGCGCCGAAAGGCTATGCCGAGACCGACCTCGATGGCGACGAGCAGCGCATCTTCGACCGCCTGCGCTCCTGGCGCATGGGCGCGGCGCGCGAGCACAATGTGCCGGCCTACGTCATCTTCAACGACGCCACCCTGCGCGAGATTGCCAAGGTGCGCCCATCCTCGCTGGGCGAGCTGCGCGTGGTGTCGGGCGTGGGCGAGAAGAAGCTGGTGTCCTACGGCGACGAAATCGTCAGGCTGATCGCCGAGCTTTCCTGAGGCGCATGGCGCCCAGCAGCGCCAGCCCGGCCGCCAGCTGCAGCGCGAGGCCCGGCTCCGGCACCGGCGACAGCAAGACCATGCGCTGGCCAAAGCCCTCGTCCCACAGCAAGGCGCCGATCTCACCTTTTTCATTGATGGTGGCAAGGTGCGCCAGCTCCCATCCCTCCCAGCCGGCTTCATGCCATCGTTCGCCGATCTCGTAGACCTGGTCTTCGAACCACAGCACGGTGCGGCCGATGTAGTACTCGCCGATCACCACGCCAGCGTCGTTCATGTCGGTAATGGTGCCGTTCCACAATTGCGTCAGCGCGCCGTCGCGCCACAGCCAGGGCTGGTAATCATCGGTGGTGCCGGCGATCCACCCGCGCTGGTTGATGAACATGGGCCGCTCGCCCGGCACGCCCTCCAGCGTTGACAGCTGGCCGTCGCGCCAGACCTTGATGCCGGCAATCGTCGCGCCATCGTTTTCCAGCCCCACGCCCACCATGGCGCCGGCATCGTTGATCGCCTGCGGGATGAAGTCGACGAACTGTGTATCCTGCCCGTCGCGCTGCATGAAACCGCGCCGGTACCAGCTGTCCCCGAAGCCGCCTTGCACACCGCCGACAATCGTGCCGTGGTTGTTGATGCCGGCCGCCCCGCCGCTGCGGCCAAAGTCATTCACGCGCTCAAAGGGCCCGCCCTGCACCGACGCCACCGGCAGGTAATAGGTCATTTCCTCATTGTGCGGCGGCCACATGGCCGAGCCCACCGCCGTGCCCTCGTTATTGAATCCGCGTATCAGGACATCGACCGCACCGGTAGCGATGGGCGTCAGGCCCGTGCCGCGGCTCCAGGTGTAGGGCGTGCCGTAGCGTGTCAGCGCGATCACACCCTGATCGTTGATGTGCATATCGCCCCAGAAATCGGCAATCAGCGTGGCACGGTAAGCGGGCGCTACCTGGCCAACGGCGCCCGCCGGCCATAGCAGCACTGCTAGCAATATGGAGGTGAACTTGAGCATGGCATTCTCCCGGCGTAGGCATGGAAGCCCATGCTGCACTTAGCCCGGCAAGCACGCGCGCAGCATCCGCTATCGTGCGGGGTGGCGCGATAGGATCAGGACTTGAGGCCGCTCAGCAGCTGGCGGTAGCGGCCCGGCGGTGCGCCGACCGCGGCACTGAAGCGGTGGCTGAAGTGGCTTACATCGGCATAGCCGCAGGCCTGCGCCACCTGCTGCAAGGGCAGGCTTCCCGCGCGCAGCAGGCCGCGGGCGCGTTCGATGCGGCGTGCCGCGATCCAGGCCGAGGGCGGCATGCCAAAGCTGATGCGGAACATGCGCGCCAGGTGGAATTCCGACATGCAGGCCAGCTGCGCCAGCATGCCCAGTGTGATGTTCTGGTCGAGGTGGGTTTCGATGTAGTCATGCAGGCGCCGCCTAACCAGGGGCGCCAGGCCGCCGCGCAGGCGCTGGCCGGGCTTGAGGGCCGACTGGGATCGCAGCAGCTCGCTCAAGGCTTCATGCGTGATCTCGTTGGCGCGCAGCAGCTGGTCGGCATCCTGCCACGGCTGCTCCAGCAAGGCGCCACACAGGCGCACCAGGCGCTCGTTCTCGAAGTAGGTGCGGTCCTGCAAAGTCAGTTCGCGCGGCTCGCGGTCCAGCTCCGCCACCGCACGCTGCGTGAAATGCCCGGGCATGAAGTAGACATGCAGCATACGCAGCTGGCCGCGCACCACCCACTCCGACTCATGCCAGTCGGGCAGCGAGCAAAGGCGCTCGGGCGCGCCATACTGCCCCGGCAAGCCCTCGCGCTCCACGCTGTAGCCGCCGCCCAGGTAGCAGGACAGGGTGTGATGGCCCGGCTGGCGGTACTCGGTCAGCGCCTCCGGCGTATTGCGCTGCCAGACCGCCGCCGCCAGGCCGTCGCCCAGCCAGGCGAAGCGCTCCAGCGTGGCGTCGGTGCCGGACATGGTGCGGAATACCGCATGCGACATCGCGTCGCCCGGCTGCGCCGCCAGCGCCGCGCGCGCGGCGGCTCCCGCGCGCTGGCGTGGTGCTTTGGCTTGCTCGGAGGGTGCGGTCGAAGGCTTCACGCCGAAAAGTCTAGCACGCGCCCCGTGCGCTTGCCGGCGTGCCGGCAAGATATGCGCAAGGCCAGACAATGCGGGCCCAGCCCTGTCGGGAAAATTTACATGGCTGCCCGGGCTGAAACCAAATAACCCTGCGAATCAGTGACTTGTTGGCGCGGGGCATGAAACTTGCATCTTGTCGCGACGGCAATACTGCCAACAGAACTATTATGATGAAAGGGGAAGGTCGATGAAGAAGCTCGCTTGCCTTGCAGCCCTTGCACTTTGCTTCTCCGCAGCACAAGCAGCCCCGGTCACGCTGGACATGACCAGCGGCACGCATGCCAACCTGAACGGCTCGGTGGTCTTCGATACCTACACCGAGGACGGCTTCCGCCTGCGCATGGTGCGCGCCGGCGACCATTACGACCCCGGCTTCCTGGGCGACATCGGCATCCACAACAGCTTTTCGAATGGCGATGATGTGAGCTGGGTGCTCGACTTCTTCGGCGCCAGCTTCAGCCTGCTCAACGTGAACATTGCCGGCTACAGCGACGGCGCCAGCTCGCTCACGCTGACCGGCTCCAACGGCGCCACGCAAGTCCTGTCCGGGCTCGGCACGCTGGCCGTGGCCGGCATGGGCAATGTGACCTCGGTGGTCTTCAATATCGACCAGGATGGCGGCACGCAAGGCGTCGGCATTTCCGAAATCAACGTCAACGACGCGCCAACGCGCCAGGTGCCACTGCCCGGCAGCCTGGCCCTGCTCGGCCTGGGCCTGGCGGCGCTGGGCCTGGCGCGCCGCCGCAACTAAGCGCAAGGCCAGACAACTGCCAGTGTGCGCGGCGCGGCACACTGGCAGCACTATGAACCTGTCCCTCTACCTGACTACGGTGCTCATTTGGGGCACCACCTGGATCGCGATCAAATTCCAACTGGGCGTGGTGCCGGCGCCGGTCTCGATCGCCTACCGTTTCTGGATCGCCGCGCTGGTGCTGATGCTGATCCTGCTCGCGCGCCGCCAGCCGATGCTGCCGCCGCGCACGGCGTGGCGCTACCTGCTGGCGCAAGGCCTGGCCCTGTTCTGCTGTAACTTCCTGTGCTTCTACTACGCCACCATGTGGGTGCCGAGCGGCCTGGTGGCCGTGGTGTTTTCCACCGCACCGATCTGGAACGCCATCAACGGCCGCCTGTTCATGCAACGCCCGATCCGCCCGCAAGTGCTGGGCGGCGCGGTGCTGGGGCTGGCCGGCATCGTGATGCTGTTCCTGCCCTCCATGCATGGCCACTGGAACGACAGCGGCATGCTGGCCGGCCTGGGCCTGGCGCTGCTGGGCACCTTGTGCTTCTCGACCGGCAACCTGCTCTCCAGCCGCATGCAGGCGCTGGGCATGCAGCCATGGCTGACCAATGCCTGGGCCATGCTGTGCGGCGCCACCATCCTCACGCTCGGTGCCCTGCTGCTTGGCATGCCGTTCACCTTCGACCCAAGCGCGCGCTACGTCGGCGCACTGCTCTACCTGGCCGTGCCCGGATCGGTGATCGCCTTCACGGCTTACCTGCTGCTGGTGGGGAGGATCGGGCCGGACCGCGCGGCCTACTGCACGGTGCTGTTCCCGGTGGTGGCGCTGACGGTGTCGACCTTCTTCGAAGGCTACCAGTGGAGCAGCCTGGCGCTGGCCGGACTGCTGCTGGTCATCGGGGGGAATCTGCTGGCCTTTATGCCAGCACGCAAACCGGCGGGTGCGCCCGCCGGCGCAAAAATCACTTCTTGACGAACACCAGGTCCCACACCCCGTGGCCCAGTTTCAGGCCGCGGTTTTCGAACTTGGTCAGCGGGCGGTAGGCTGGCTGCGGCGCGTAGCCGTCGGCGGTGTTCTGCAACGCTGGTTCGGCGGACAGCACTTCCAGCATCTGCACTGCGTAGTCTTCCCAGTCGGTGGCCAGGTGGATGTAGCCGCCCGGCGCCAGGTGCTCGCACAGGGTCTTCACGAATGGCGCCTGGATCAGGCGGCGCTTGTTGTGGCGCGCCTTGTGCCAAGGGTCGGGGAAGTAGATATGCACGCCCGCCAGCGAGCCGGCCGGGATCATGTCGCGCAGCACTTCCACCGCGTCATGCTGGATCACGCGCAGGTTGGGAATGCCTTCCTCGCCAATCATCTTGAGCAGGCTGCCCACGCCGGGAGTGTGCACTTCCACGCCGATGAAGTCCTTCTCCGGCATCACTTTGGCGATGTGCGCCGTGGTGCCGCCCATGCCGAAGCCGATTTCCAGCACGACCGGCGCCTTGCGGCCGAAAGTCTGCTCGAAGTCGAGCGCCTCTTTCTTGTGTTCGATCAGGAATTGTGGCCCGAAGTCCTTCAGCGCACGCTCTTGTGCCGTGGACAGGCGTCCCGCGCGCGTTACAAAGCTGCGGATGCGGTGTTCGGTCGGGTCATAGAGCATTTTGCCCTTTGGCGTGGTTTCGGAAGACATGGCTAAACGTGCAAGGAAAAGGGGCGATTATACCATTGCAGCCTATTCGCCCTTTACGCGGCGGCCTGCGATAATAGCGGGTCACGCAACCCTGGAAGCTCCCT
The DNA here is from genome assembly GCF_041914865.1 of Pseudoduganella sp. Lineage (NCBI taxonomy): Bacteria > Pseudomonadati > Pseudomonadota > Betaproteobacteria > Burkholderiales > Oxalobacteraceae > Pseudoduganella > Pseudoduganella sp. The sequence goes on from NZ_JAYSCO010000002.1 coordinate 103,611, forward strand.
TTTATGGCCCTCGCACTGAATATCGTCATCATCATCCTGGCACTGGTCACGCTGTATTTCCTGCTCAAGGGCGGCCCCAAGGCAGCCCCGGCGCCAAGCGGCAAGCCGGCGGGCGGCTCCTACACCCCGCTGCCGCAAGGCGAACCGGTGCACCACTGGAGCGACGAGGGCCGCTTCCAGCTGGAAGTGCTGGGAGAGTCGCGCTACTCGGACACCATCCACGCGCTGGCCGGCCAGCATGGCGATGCCCCGGCCGACGCCCACCACAAGGCACTGCTGCTGCCGGACGATAACAATCCCTACGAGGACAAGGCGGTGGCGGTCTTCCTCAACAACCAGATGGTGGGCTACCTGGCACCGAAAGACGCGCTGGCCTTCCGCGCCATGCTGGCCCGGCACGAGATCAGCGGCCAGCTCACTTCGTCCGATGCCGTGATCCGCGGCGGCCACCTGTACGAAGGCAAGCGCCTGTCGTACGCCGTGCTGCTCGACATCAACCTCGCCTAAACATCGGGCGCCGCCACCATGTGCAGCATGGCCCGCGCGGCGCAAGCTTCATCTTTGCGGCAATAGGCCAGCAGCTGCTTGCGCGCCGCCACCAGCTCGCCTGCCGGCAATTGCGGATTGCAGACATCGGATTGCCAGCAAAGGTAGCGCAACATCGCCTCCTGCACCGTGCTGGCTTCGACCATATAGTGCGGCCTTACAGCTCCCGGCCGCGTATTCAGGAAACGCAACTGCCTATCCGCCAGTCGCCGGGGGTCTTCGAGGTAGCGGAATAGGTACCCCTCTCCCGTCCCCTCCAGCAAGGACAACTTGTCCAAGGCCGCTTGCTGGCTGTCCGGCGACGTCGTGAGGTCATCCATCCAGCCGCGTACCTGCGCGGCGGTATATGCCGACCTGAGACCGGGTTTGCATGCCGCCTCCGATTCATCCGCGTCCCGAATGCTCACAATGCGCCAGCCGCGATCGTTGCTTACATCCAGCCGCATGGTGACCTGCAGGAAGCGGTGCTCGCGCCGCCCTTGCGCGTAGAGGAAATAGCGACGACATCCATTCACGATCTGTTCGCGCTCATTTTCGGAGCTAAAGACCTTGGAGCTGTATCGATAAATCACCAGGGTATGGATACCTTCCGCAAATTGATCGCCAATGCGGGAGTCAAACAGCGCCTGTTTGACTGACTGGAATGCGGGTTCATTCATCAGGTACCAATGGCTGCCCCCCAGGAGTGCCACGGCAGCGATTACCGACAACAGTGTTTTCATTGAATTCCCATCTGGTCACGACTGGCCGAGGTTAACGGAAATTCATCACCTGTTTCTCTCGAAAAGTCACAGAGCTGCGCAAAACAGGTCCGGCACCCCGCGCACAATTGAATGGCACTGGCATTTGTGCCAAGATTTCATGGTTGTTGTTTTAATAATCATTTAAGGGAAGCCATGAACGTCAAGTACGCCCTGCTCTTGCCAGCCTTACTGCTGGCAGCCTGCGCCAAGAAGGAACCTCCGCCAGCCCCAACTCCGGAGGCCGCGCCAGCTGCAGCACCTGCCGCTGCCCCAGCGCCAGCGCCGGCCCCGGCGGCAACCGCCCCTGCGACCGCTTCCAGCGGCAATGGTCCGCTGCAAACGCCGCAGGTCGACACGGAGAACCTGAGCGACGAGCAAAAAGAAGTCGCCAAGCGCCAGGCCAAGCTCGATTACTCGAACATGGAAGACGGCTATATCAACGACGCCAGCGCGCAGTGGGCCAGCAGCGCCAACGCCACTTCCAGCTACGGTTCGAGCTATGAGCCAGTGCGCGCAACCGGAAAGGTAGATGGCAAATACTGGTCCACCAATAATTCCGATGTCGGTTTCGACTCGCTGGAAGTGTCGTTCGAAAAACCCGTCAACGCCACGCAGCTGCGCCTGGCGATCAACGACGGCTACGGCCTGGAAGGCATCACCAAGGTCGAGCTGCAGGATACCGAAGGCAAGTGGAACACCATCTGGAGCGGCGTACATACGGTGAAGGCCGACAAGCGCGGTGCCCGTACCTGGTTTGTGCAGCCGATCGAGAAAACCAGCTACAAGGTGAAGGCTGCCCGCATCACCAAATCCAACAATGTGACCACGGACCGTCTGGAAATCGACGCGGTACAGCTGGTCGGCAGTTAAGCCTGGCGCGCGCCCTGCCCGCCCCGGCAGGCGTATCATGATGCCAGTAGCGCGCAGGAGGCAATCATGGAACGTGAACGGGCAAAGGCAGGCGATGCGGTGCGGCCAATGGGCTGGCGCCATAAGATGCTGGTGATCCGCACTACGCCGGGGCGCTCGGGCCTCGGCGATGACGAGGATGTGCTGTGCCGCTGGCGCGACAGCGACGGCGAGCACCAGCAAACCTTCAAATCCGGGCAGCTGGAAGTATTGAACTCAGCAGCCCAGGCGCGCAACCCGCGCCGGCGCACGCTTATTTGAGCAGGCCGAATACCTTGGCAATCGCCTTGCTGCCGTAAGACACGGGGTTCTCGCGGATTTTCTTTTCTTCTTCCGCAATCATCAGGTACAGGCCATCCAGCGCGCGCTGGGTGACGTAGGCTTCCACCGTGGCCTGCTCTTCGCTGGCCAGGCCGAATTTGCTCGCCTGCGCCATGGCGCCATTGAACTTGGCCGACAGCTTGGATTTGTCGGTCACGCGTTTCACAATCGGCTTGAACTTGAGCGCCAGCGGCGCCGCCGTCTTCTCCTTGAAGAAATCGGTCACCGAGGTATCGCCGCCGGTCAGGATCTGTTTTGCATCCTGCACCGTCATCGACTTCACCGCGTTCACCAGCAGCGGCTTGGCCAGCGGCACGGCCTGCTCAGCCGCGCGGTTCATCGCGGTTTCCAGTTCATCCAACTGCTCGGCGCGGCCGGCCAGGGCCAGGATGGGCCGTGCTTTTTCCAAGGCGCGCGGCAGCTTGATGCGCACTGCGTCGTTGTTCAGGAAGCCGCCCTCAACGCCAAGCTTGCCGACCGCCGCCACCGACCCCGCCTCCAGGGCCGCTTTGAGCCCGCCGCCCGCTTCCTTCTCGGTCAACGCAGCCAGCGGGTCCGCGTGAACGCTGGCAGCCAGCACCATCCCGGCCACAAAGCCGCTTACGTATTTGAAGATTTTCATGTCATCACCCTTCTTTGAATTCGTTGCCACTTGCGGAAAGCCCAATACACTGCTGCAACCATCCACAGGAGCGATAGCGCACCGGCGATATATGTTTCGCTTTTGAGTCCCGTGCGCAAAATTGCTTGCGCCGGATTGTCCGGGTTATAGAAGACGTTTGTAAAGGCGCCGCGACGGTAGGCGCCCAGCAATTCATCAGCCTCGCGCGGTGAGGCACACTCGTCGACGTCGAAACCTACCCAGTCATTCGTATACGGGGCGCCATTCACACTATACCGGTATGCAACAACGACCTCGCGCCGTTGGCCGGACCTCCCACATGCCTTTTCGGCCGTAACACTGGTGATCTCGCCCCCGGTCATCTCCCATTTAGCAGCTGCGATACTGCCGTGGTAAATCGTTGAGCCAATCGATACCATCGAGACCAGCAAGGAGCCTGCCATGGCAAGTACCGCAATAGCAGCGGCACCGAGCATCAGGAAACTGGTCACTTTATCCCGACGGTGCATAGGCGTTGAAAAGGTAGTTAAAGAGATCGAACTTCCAGTCAATTATATCCCCTAGGCAAGACTGTTCCGGGCGCCGGTAAGGCTGGCCACGGCCGCCAGCACGCATGCCAGGCCGGCCAGCTGGTGCAGCATGATCGGTTCGCGCAGGATGGTGCTGGCCAGTATCGTGGCGGACACTGGCGCCAGCGCGGTAAACAGCGCCGCCTCCATACCGCTGACGCGTGAAGTCCCCACATACCAGAGCAGGAAACCCAACACCGTCGGCACCAGCGCATAGAACGCCATTGCCTTCCAGGTGGCGGCATCGATCTGCAGTTGCCACGGCTGCTCGGCGAACAAGGCCACCACGCCGGCAAACAGGAAGCCCATGGCACACATCAGCGTGGACAGCGGCAAGGCATCGATCGGCGCACGCAGGCGCTTGTGCAGCAAGATGAAAAATGCCTCGCAGGCCACCGCCGCCAGCATCAGCGCCGAGCCCAGCACCTGTTGGACGTTGACGGCATGGGCCGGCGCGTGCCCATCGGACATCAAGTGTGCAGCCGGAACCGCCACTGCCGCCGGCCAGGCGATGCCGCTGGCGACGATCACGCCGATCGCCGCCAGCCCGATTGCAGCCAGCAGGCGCAGCGTGGGGCGCTCGCCCAGCACCAACACCGCGAAGGCGCCCGAGACGATGGGCAGCGTGCCAAGCAATACGCCAGCGGTTGCGGCGGATGTCAGCGTGGTCCCCGAAATCAAGAGCACCGTATAGCCGACGCTTCCCGCGCAAGCCTGCATCACCAGCAGCACCGTATCGCGCAATCCAACACGCGGCATGCGCGCCCGCAGCAGCCAGCACAGCACAAGGAAAACCGGCAGGGCCATGGAAAACCGCAGTGCCGTCGCGGTAAACGGGGGCAAGGTGGCCCCAATGTTTTTGCTGACCACCACCGTGCTGCCGACCGTTAACATCGCCAGCGCGCAATACAGATATCCTGCCATTTGTCGTCCTCCGCAGTAGAAAACGACAGGCTAGGCCCGGCAGGACTTCAGGTCTTGAACGAAATTGCAAAGGCTCCCGGCGCAATGCCGTACTTGCGCACGAAGACCCGGGTCATATGGCTCTGGTCCGCGAAACCGCTGGCCGCAGCAGCTTCGGCCAGAGGCGTGCCACTGGCAATCAGCTGGCGTGCCAGCAAAATGCGCCGATGCAGGAGATAGGCATGCGGGGTGAAGCCCGTGTTGCGGGCGAAGGAGCGCACCAGCTGGAAGCGGCTCATGCCGCAGGCCTGCGCCAGCTCGGCCAGCGACCAGTCGGTGAGCGGGTCGTCCAGCATCATGGACTGGGCCGCACTGGTCGATGCCACGGCGCCAGCCTTGGCATGCCGATGCCGCAGCAGCGATTGCGCCAGCAGATCCAGTAAATGCTGCTCAGCCGCCAGGCGCGCCCCGGGAAGTGTCGAGGTGGCGGCGTCATACGCGCGCACGAACGCCGCCGCCAGCGCCGCGTCGCGCAGCACCGGCGCCTGGAATTCCAGCGCGCCCGGCGCCGTGGCGCCGCCCGCCGCAGGATCATCGCAGCCATCCCGCAGCAGCTCCGCTGCCAGGCCAGGCTCCAGGTACAGCATCTTCCAGCTACGCCCGGCATCGCCCAGCGGCGCGCCATCGTGCACTTCGTTGGGATTCACGGTGATCAGGTCGCCGGCTGTGGCCTCGACCATGCCACGGCAGCTGAAGGACTTCTGCGCACCACGCGTGACCAGGCCGATGCCGAACTGTTCGTGGGTATGCCGGGAAAAGGTTTGGACGCTATGCGCATCCACTGCCTTGATGCGCGCATCACCACACAGCAACACCTGGAAGTTTGTCTTGGCCATGGCGAGTGCGAGAGGGGACTGGAGCGGGTGATGGGAATCGAACCCACGTCTAAAGCTTGGGAAGCTGCCGTTCTACCATTGAACTACACCCGCGTGCCCCGCATTCTATGCGGCTTCATGGTAGTTGACAAGATCGCATGCCGATGTTGCAATGCGAGCAATTTCGGCCAGACAGCGCCTCCATGCTTTCCAAACAACTTCTCTTCCTTTTTAGCGCCCTCGGTGCGGTCAATGGCCTCTTCCTGGCGTGCTACCTGTTCAGCCGGCGCACGCAGCGCCTGGCCAACGGCATGCTGGGCGCCTTGCTGGTGGCGGTTGGCGTACGCACCGGCAAATCGACTTTTTACTACTTCAACCCCGACCTTGCGGTCGAATTCCTGCAGTTCGGCATGTCGGCCTGCCTGTTCATCGGACCGCTGACCTACCTGTATGTGCACTGCAGCCTGGCCGACCTGAAACAGCGCGCCGTCAGCCGGCACTGGCGCTGGCACATCCTGCTGGCGCTCCTTATCGTTGGCCTGGGGGTCGTCTTCCCGTATTCCGCCTACCCTTACATCTGGCACCACGTCATGGGCGGCGTCCATATCTATTGGCTGCTCTACCTGCTTTTGGCGGGGCGCGAGTTATGGCAGGCGCGCGTCCTGTCGCGCCAGACCATTTTGCTGCATAGTGTTTTCTTCAGCAGCTGCCTGATTCTCGCTGCCTATGTGAGCACGCCCATCACTTCTTATATTGTCGGCGCCCTTTCATTTACTTTCTCGATCCATGTCACGGTACTGACTTTTTTCCTGCAATCAGATGCGAAAAAGGACAAATACCAGAACCGCAGGCTGGATGAAACCGAGGCGCGCGCATTAATCGGCGCGCTGGACGAAGTCATGCGCGGGCAGCAGCTGTATTTGAATCCGAATTTAAACCTGGCGCTGCTGGCAAAAAAGGTCGGCAATTTGCAGACCACGGTTTCGCAGGTAATTAACGATAACCTGGGAAAAAGTTTTAACCTGTATATCAATGAATTCCGCATCCAGCACGCGCAAGACCTGCTGCTGCGCGAATCGCACCTGAACATGGAGCTGGTGGCCGAGCGCAGCGGCTTCAACTCCAACTCCACTTTCTTCGCCGCCTTCAAGAAGATCACCGGGCAGACGCCGGCCAGTTTCCGCGCCGCTGCGGCCCCATAGATCACTGCGGAATTATGTATCCGGAGTCCGAAATCATGCTTCGCGACTCCGGCCAGGCACTTGGCCGCTAAGTTGTAGCTCCCGACAACAACTTGAGGTCAATTCATGAGCCTGCATCATTTCCTGAGCGCCGTGCTGGGCGTGTGCCTGTTCCTTGCGCTGCCCGGCGCGGCGCGCGCCCAGTCCGATACCGAGCAAATAACCCAAACCCTGAACGATTACATAGAAGGCACCGCAAATAGCGACCAGGCCCGCTTAAGAAATGCCTTCCACCCGGACTTTAAGCTGTATGCCGTGAATGAAGCCAATGAGCTGCTTATCCGTTCCGGCGAACAATATATTGCCAATTTCGCCCCCGGCAGCAAAAACCATCGGCGCGGCCGCATCCTTTCGATTGACGTTGAAAATAATGCGGCGGCCGCCAAAGTGGAAGTATTAATTCCCGGCTCGCGCCTGTACACCGATTATTTCCTGCTGCTGAAATATCAAGGCGCGTGGAAGATCGTGCAAAAGAGTTATACCTATAAAGAGGCGCCCAAGGCCAGGAAGATCCTGTTTGTCACCTCCAACCAGCACACCTACGGCAATACCAAGCTGAATACGGCGAATCATTTCGAGGAAATCGCCGTCGCCTACGACGTCTTCACCAAGAACGGCTATGTGGTGGACTTTGTCAGCCCGAACGGCGGCGCCATTCCGCTCGGCTATATCCAGACCTCCAGCAGCGTCCAGAAAGAGCACCTGTACAACCCGGCCTTCATGGGCCTGCTCAAGAACACGCTCAAGCCGGAGCAGGTCAACCCGGCCGATTACAAGGCGGTGTATTACAGCGGCGGCGGGGCCGCAATGTTCGGCGTGGCGGAGAACAAGGGTATCCAGGATATCGCCGGCCGCATCTACGAGAGTGGCGGTGTGATTTCCGCCGTCTGCCATGGCACCGCAGGCATCGCCCACCTGAAAGGCCGCGATGGCAAGCCGCTCTTCGCCGGCAAACAGGTCACCGGCTTCCCCGACCTCTTCGAAGATACGAAGGCCGAGTACTACAAGACCTTCCCCTTCTCAATCGACAAGGAGATCAGCAGGAACGGCGGCAATTTCGTCTACTCCAAAAAATTTGGCGACAACTTCCACGTTGCGGACGGAAACATCATCACGGGACAAGACCCGTCGGCCACCGCATCGGTCGCGCGCAAAGTCGTCGAAACCATCCAGGCTAACTAAGGAGGCTCCATGAATACCAACCTGGCAAAATACCTGGCGCTCTGGTACGTGGCGTCGCTGCCGTTCACCGCCAACGCGGCCGATGCCGCCGGCGCCATCGACGCTGCGTCCTCGCAGGCCATCGAGAAAATCCTCAGCGAAGTGAACTCGCCGGACAAGCCGGCGTTGGCAATCGTCGCACTGAAGGACGGCAAAGTTGTGTACGAAAAGGCCTTCGGCAGCGCCAACCTCGAACACAAAATCCCGGCCACCGTCGATACCAGGTTCCAGGTCGACAAAATGGCCTGGGAATTCATCGCCGTTGCGACCCTGATGCTGGAGGAGCAGGGCAAGCTGCAGCTGGATGACGATGTCCGCAAATACCTGCCCGAGCTACCCGACTTCGGCGACAGGATCACCGTGCGCCACCTCCTGAGCTCGACGGACGGCCTGCGCGGCTACAGGGTGCTGAAGTCCCTGGCCGGCTGGGACCTGCGCGAGCCGGATCAGCCCAAGAGCATCCTCCAGTTTGTCGGCAGGCAGAAGGCCCTGAACTTCAAGCCAGGCCGCGCCTTCTCGCCCGGCGGCGACACCCGCCTGGTGCTGCTGGCGAAGATCGTGGAGGCGGTGTCGGGGCAAGCATTCGACGTGTTCTGCAAGAACCAGTTCTTTACTCCGCTGGGCATGGCGAATTCCGTCTTCGTGTATGACAACTCCCTGCCGATGGCGAATACCGCCGTGCCTTACCGCACGGCCGAAAACGGCACGTATAAAAAGGACTTCGGCAGCGGCGTGGCAGGTCCGATGAACCTCTACTCCTCCGTGCGCGATCTGTCGCGCTGGCGCGCGTACCTCGCGTCCCAGGCGCCCGGCATCAAGTCCATCGCCAGCAAGCTGGATACGCCCATCCGGCTCGATGGCGGCGCCACCATCAAGGATATCTCCAGTATTTCCAACTACAGCCAGCACCACGTCGGCCTGGAGCGCGGCATACCCAAGGTCTACATGATCGGTGGCTACGGCGGTTATGCGAGCTCGATCTTCAGCTTCCCCGCGCAAAAATTCACCGTCATCACGTTGAGCTCCGGCCTGGCCTACAGTGGCGGCTACGGCATGCGCCTGGCGACCGTGCTGCTGGAAGACCAGTTCCCCGAGCCGCCCAACATCGATTACGACAAGCTCAAAGCCGTGAAACTGAGTCCGCAGCAGTTGCAGCGGTACGAGGGCGACTACTGGAATCCGGTGCGCGCGCTGGCTGGCAAGGTTTACCTCAAAGACGGTGCGCTGTATTTCAGCCGGGCCGAGGGTGCGGAAGGCCGCGAGATGATCCCGTTGGACGACTCCACCTTCCAGGTAAAAGTGGAAGGCGACGATCAGTTCATGGTCCGCTTCGTCGACAACAACATCCACTACAGCATGAGCGGCAGCGACCCGCAGGTGTACCAGCCCTACCGGCCCGTGCCCTACACGCGGGACGAGCTGGCGCAGTTCAGCGGCACCTTCTACAGCGAGGAGGTGGATGCGGCCTACGTCCTCTCCGCAGCGGGCGGCGGGCTCACGGCCAGCAACCTGCGCGCCGGCAGCGTGAGCTTCAAGCCCATGAGCCGCGACATGTTCGCCGGCGACAAGCGCTTCATGGCGGGCATTAAATTCATCCGCGGCAAAAACTCGGAAGTGACCGGCTTCCAGGTCGTGGTCGATGAAGTGCGCAACCTCGTGTTCAAGAAGATATAACCCGTCCGCGCTGCGCAGCACATGCGCAGCGCGGATTGACATCCGGTGCCAGACATCCATCTACCAATAGGAACAATTCATTATCCTTTCGCTTGTGCGCCGCCTATACTTTTCAATCCGCAAGGCCGATCTTTACAACAAAAAAACGAGAGGCTGAAATGAAAAAGACAATCTTGCTTGTCCTGTTACTGCCATTGTTCGCCCTGGCGCAAACGCCACCTGCGGTCGTCCTCATCACCGACCGCGTGTGGGTCAAGGACGGCCATATGGCGGCATTCAAGAAAGCGCTGGCGGCCCACGTCAAGGAGTATCACAGCGGCCAATGGAAGTGGCGGGTGTACGAAGTGCTCAGCGGTCCCGATAGCGGCGCTTTCCAGATCAACGAAGGCCCCAATGGCTGGACCGCACTGGACGGGCGCGGCGACCTGTCGGCCCAGCACTCCAAACACTACGAAACCATGATCCTGCCGCATATCTCGAAGTCGGCGCCGACCATGTTCGTCACCTTCGACGAAAAGCTCAGCACGACGCAGGCCGGCAACTGGTCGAACAAAGCCGTGCTGACGCGCTTTTACATCAAGCCGGGGCGCGGCGTTGCCAACACCGCGGCATTAAAGACCAACAAGGCCGTCTGGGAAAAACTGGGGCGCAATGTCGCGGTCTGGCGCAGCTGGTCTTCGGGCCAGGCGCAGGTGATCGTGGCCGGGCGGCTGAAGGACGGCTTCAAGGACTTCGACAACGACACCCGCATGTACAGCCAGGCATACGATGAAGTCAACGGCGCCGGCTCCTACGACAAGTACCTGGAAGACGTGGCGCGCAACGTGGACAGCATTGTGGGCGAAATGATCGAGTACAAACCGGAACTCAGCTCACAGAAGTAAAGCGGCGCGGCGGCCGGGCGTCGACCTTGCGGGACCCCGGCCACCGCCCCATGTAACAACGGCGCTACAATTTTCTGCTTTCGCCCGCCCGCAAATCTGCCATCATCCTCGGCACCGAGACATTGCGAGGAAACCCGATGACGCCCACCCCACGCCGCAGCGCCGCCAGCCTGGCGCTGGCCCTGACTTTTGCCCTGGCTGCACCGCATGCAATGGCCCAGCAACAGCCGGCCGCCGCGCCGGCGGATCCGATCAGCGTGCTGGTCGGGCAGCTGGAGCTCGAACAATACAAAGCGACGATCAAGGCGCTGACCAAGTTCGGCGACCGCCGCCAGGGCACCTTGCGCAACCGCCAGGCGCTGGACTGGATCGAGGCGCAGCTGAAGGCTTACGGCTGCTCCAACGTGGAACGCCTGCAGTACCAGTTCACCGAACCGGCGGTGCGCAGCAAGCCTGCGGTAGCAGCGGGCGGTGGCGCGGGCGGTCCGCCAGGCCAGGGTGGCAGCACCCTGTTCGGCAACCGCGCGCCCACTGGCGTCAACAACGATCCGATGAAGCAGCCGGACGAGCGCCTGCGCGCGCTGAATGCGGAGCCGACCCCGCCCGGCACTTCGCTGCGCGAAAACGTCTACTGCACCAAGATCGGCAAGACCCGTCCGGACGAAATGTACATCGTGAGCGCGCACATGGACGGCATCGGCTTTGGCGAAGCGGCCAATGACGACGGCTCCGGCACAGCGCTGGTGATGGAGCTGGCGCGCATCTTCAGCCAGCCGGGCGTGGAGACCGAACGCTCGATCCGCTTCGCCCTTTGGAACAACGAGGAAACCGGCCTGAATGGCGCCGCCGCTTACGTTGAGCAGCGCAAGGACTTGCAGGGCATCGAGTCGCCCAAAGGCTCGGGCAAGTATCCGGAGCCGAAGTGGCTCGGCATGATCCAGCACGACATGATGCTGTATGACCACGGCATGCCGGTGCCGAAGCTGGACGCCGCCGGCAAGCCGGTGCTGGACGACAAAGGAAAGCCGGTCTACGAGCTGCCAAAGGAGCAGCGCCTGGAGGCGGACGTGAACATCGAGTTCCAATCGCAATCGAAACAGGCGGAAGGCTCGGCCAAACTGGCCTGGGCCTTCCGCGCCGCGAACGACCGCTACGCCACCAACTACCCGGCCACGGTGGGCTTCCATATGACGAACACCGACTCCACCCCGTTCATGGACCTGGTGCCTTCCATCTCGCTGCGCGAGAACGAGCGCGGGCAGCAGATCGGCGCCGGCTGGAATCCGCACTGGCACCAGCCAACCGATTTGTATGCCAACTATTCGGACAAGGATTTCCTGCTTGGCCTGAACGCCGCGCAAACCACTCTGGCCGGGGTGGCCAGGCTGGTGGGCGCGAAGGTGGCCAAATAGTCACAATAAATTAATCGCGCAACAACAGTTTTGCGAAAATACCACGGAAAGGCCATGCTTAGTGCATGGCCTCGTCCCGGCCAAAAGCCTATCTGCTAGTATGCTCGGCGATCCTTCCACCCTGAAGCAAAGTCCCCTACATGCGCAGCACAGCCGAACACGAAACCCTCCTTGAAGACGGCAAACCGATCGTCCTCACCATGGATTTGCAGGGCCGCCTGACTTACGCCAATTCGACGTTTGTAGCAACCAGCGGTTACTCCGATGAAGACCTCCACGGCCGCCCACAGGTCGCGCTGCACCATCCCGACATGCCGGGCGAAGTGGATGAGGACATGCTGCGCACCACCATGTCCGGCGAGCCATGGCGCGGCCTGGTCAAGTACCGCTGCAAGGAAGGCGGCTTCTTCTGGTGCATCGCCAACGTCACGCCGGTGATCGAGAAGGGCCGCACCACCGGCTTCATGTCGGTGTGCACCAAGCCCAAGCGCGAACAGGTGCAGGACGCGGAGCGCCTGTACCGCACCGTCAAAGGTCCCAACCCGGACGGCGTGCGCATCCACCGCGGCGCGGCGGCTGCGCGCGGCCGCCGCAAATTCACCAACGCGCTGCGCGACATCTCGCTGTCGCAGCGCCTGGCCCTGACCTTCGGCAGCGTTGCCCTGCTGGCCGTGTCAATGGCGCTGCACGCCGTGCTGCCCTACCCCGATACCGCACTGCACGTGCAAGCCGTGCTGCTGGCAGCGCTGGCCCTGTACGGCTGGTTCACCCTGCACCGCGCCGTGGTGGCGCCGGTCCAGGCCTGCATCAACGCCACCCGCATCCTGGCCGGCGGCGACCTGACCACGCGCATGGCGGTGGACCGCCACGATGAACTGGGCCAGCTGCAAGCCTTCGTGCGCCAGCTGAACCTGAACCTGGCTTCCATCCTGGGCGATATCCGCGGCAACTTCGCCCTGACCCGCAGCACCACCACCCAAGTGCGCACCGCCAACTTCGACCTGGCGGCCCGCACCGAAGCGCAGGCCGCCAACCTGGAGCAGACTTCCGCCCACATGGGCCAAATCACCGGCACCGTAAGCCAGACGGCGGACAACGTGAATACCGCCAACAGCGTGGCCAGCGAAGCGACCGCGCTGGCGGCCCGCACCGGCGTAGCGGTGGAGCAGGTGGTGACGGCGATGGACGATATCCGCCAGTCCTCGCGCAAGATCGTGGACATCATCGGCCTGATCGACGGCATCGCATTCCAGACCAATATCCTGGCGCTGAATGCAGCAGTGGAAGCGGCGCGCGCCGGCGAGAGCGGGCGCGGTTTCGCGGTGGTGGCGAGCGAAGTGCGCAACCTGGCGCAGCGCAGCGCGGCGGCGGCCAAGGACATCAAGGCCCTGATCGACGCTTCGGCCGACAAGATCGAAGCCGGCGCCAGCGTGGCTACCACGGCGGGCGCCGACATGGATGCGGTGATTGCCGCCATCGGCCAGGTGGCCGACATCATGGGCGAGATTAGCGGCGCGACGCGCGAACAGAGCAACGGCGTCAACCAGGTGAAGGACGCCATCGTGCAGCTGGATGAGGTAACGCGCCAGAACAGCCAGATGGTGGAGGAAGCTTCCGCTGCCACCGGCGTTCTCGACCTGCAGGCGCAGGCCGTGGCCAAGGCGTTGGAAGTATTCAAGCTGCCGCCGCAGGCCGGCGCCAAAGGCAAGCCTGGCGCCAGCCTGAAGCCGGTGCCGTCCAGCCACCAGCAAGTGCGCCTGGGCGGCGCGCCGGCCCCGCTGGCCAAGCGCGCCTGACACGGCGCGAGCGCCCTGCCGGGGCGCCCGCCGCGCACCTTACTCGGGTGCCTCCACCTTATAGCCCTTGGCCTGCAGCTCGGCCAGCGGCCCCTTCGGATCGAGGATGCGCGCCAGCGACAGCACGGCAAACGTCGTGCTGTTCGCCGCCAGCGCCCGCTCGGCATTCTCCAGCCACTTCCGGCCGATATCCTTCTCCGCCTGCACCAGCTTCTCGTTCGACTTGAATGCATCGTTGGCTTTCACGGCTTCCTTGCAGGCCTCTTCGCGTTCCGCAAAGCTTAGCGAAGTGATTTTCGACATGTCGCCAACCGCCCACGCGTTGGCGCGCACGCGCATGGCATCGAGGTCGCTCTCCAGCTTGTCCACGGTCTTGGCAAAACAGGCCGTATCGGCGCCGGGAGAGTTCTTGAAGGCCTTGAGCGCCTGGCCGGGATTTTCCAGCTCCATATGGAAGCTGCTGGAAGTGGTTTTCACCTTGTACTGCTGGGCGATCTTATGGATCTTCTCAGCGACGCCGGTGCGCATGGTCAGGCCGTTCTTCTCCAGGCCCTTCCTGTACAGGGTTTCGGCCACGAACATCGGGCGTTCGCGCTCGATGCCGGAGTCCTTGCCGATGTACTTGGCCTTCAGCACCTGCCAGCGGTCATAGGTCTCGGCAGGCAGCACGTCGACCAGCTTGGCGCCGTCCGGGTTGTCCTTGTAGCCGATGGCGAAAGGCAGCATCTTCAAGCCGCCCCACAGGCCGACGGAAATACCGAAGTCGGGCTTGGGCAGGTACTCCTGCGACTTGGCCAGGATCGCTTCCACTTCGTGCGAACGCCAGTCCATCTTGGCCGGCAGCGGCGCGTAATCGCCGAAGACGTACATCACGTGGTCGCCTTTGCTGACCTTCCACAAGCCGGGGCCGGGGCGCTGGCCGGTGATCACAACCTTTTCGCCTTCCGGCGCGGGAGCTTCCTCCTGCGCCCAGGCGCCAGCCGCCAGCAGGCCGAGGGCCAGGGCGGGTACTGCGTGCATCACTTTCATTGTCGTCCTCTTATTCTCAGGTAATGGTTAAGAGAACGGCAATACTACCTCAACTACTTACGCGTGGGTATCTTCAGGGTATGCAGCAGCAAGCCCTGATCCGACAGCACGCGCACGGTCAGCTCACGCTCCGTCGCATCGACCCGGGCCAGCTGGTCCTGGCCCAGCACCAGCAGGTGGTAGGCGCGCGCCTGGTCCGGCGGGCGGTACGAGAACTCGTGGTCATGGCCGGCGATCACCAGGTCGACGCGGGCCTGGTTGGCCAGCGCCGTCCACGCCGCGCCATTGTCCGGCAGCCAGCCCCAGTCGCCCTGGTGCATGGCCACCACGCGGAACGGTGCGCTAGCGAGGTGCTTGCTGCTGGCCGCGTGCGCGCGCAGCCATGCCAGTTCGGCTTCGCGGTATGGCACGGTGCGGTTCAGGCGCGCATAGACATTGGTGTCGTCCGGCTTGTCCTCGCCGGTGTCGAGCACCAGCAGGTGCACCGGGCCCATGGCGCGGGCGTAGTAATACGTGCCTTCTGGCGCCGGCACATAGCCGGCCAGGTGGCGCGCATAGGCGCCGCGCAATTCGTGGTTGCCGCGCGCGAACAGCAGCGGCTTGCCGGGTCCCATGGCGGCCACCGTGGGGCGCAGCCATTTCGCCCACAGCTGCTCTTCCGTGTCGAGCCAGTGGAAGGCATCGCCCAGGTGCAGCAGCGCGTCGGTGCCGGGCCAGTCCACCAGTTTCATCAGGCGGTTGATGCGGCCCGTATCTTCGTGGGTATCGGTCACCACGCTGAAGGAAGCGCGCTTCCCCTGCGGGTTGAAGGTAGTGAAGGTGGCCGGCGCGCTGCTCGCGCTCAGGCCTTTGTCCGGCCAATAGGGCTTGAGCTTGACCACGCGCGTGGCGACGGCCTCGTAGCTGTATTGCTTGCCGGGCGTGAGGCCGCTGAGCGTGACCACATGGCGCAGCCCGACCGGCACCAGGCCGTCCACCTGGGGCTCGAACTCGCGCACCGTGTCGCCGTCGCGCAGCAGCACCTTGGCGTGGCTCGGCGCATCCGTCATCCACACCACCGACACCGAGGTGTCGGACAGCGCGGACAGGAACGGGCCTTCCGTGATGACAGGCCTGGTGTCGAACACCTTGTACGGTTCGGACTGGGCGCCGGCAGGCCCCTGCACGGCCAGCAGCGCCAGGCCGAAGCACAGGGAAGCCAGCGCCGTGCGGGTGCGCGCCGCCTTCATCAGTAGCGGTCGTCGAAAGCGAAGATCGGCTTGCGCTTGCTCCACTCGCCGCGGGTGAAGTCTGGGAAGTCCAAGGTCTGGAAGTTTTGCGCAATCGACTGCTCGGACAGCGGCGTGATGGCGCTCCAGGTCACCGCATCGTAGATATCGATCGGCATCGGCGCGCGCGCCTTCAGTGCTTCGACAAAGGCGTGGATCACGAAGTAGTCCATGCCGCCGTGGCCGGCGCCGGCCGCCTCGCTGGCGTACTTGCGCCACAACGGGTGGTCGTACTTGTCCTGGTAGGCCTGGAAGTCTTCCCACTGGTGCGGCTTGCTCTTGCCCTCGATATGGATGGAGTGGTTCAGGTCCATCCACAGGCCGTCGGTGCCCTGCACGCGGAAGCCCAGCGAGTAGGGGCGCGGCAGCGAGGTATCGTGCTGCAGCAGGATGGTCTCGCCGTTCTGGCACGACAGCGTGGTGGTCACGATATCGCCCAGGCTGAACTTCACCTTGCTGTTCGGATGGCTGGCGCCGCCCTGCTTCACCACGTAGTCATGCAGGCCGCGCGCCTTCGTCGCGAAGGCGTTGATGCGGGTGAAGCGGTTGCCGCGGTTGATGTTGGTGTACATCGCGCACGGGCCGATGCCATGGCTCGGATACAGCTCGCCGTTGCGCTGCACCGAATGCTCGGTGCGCCACTTGGCCTCCGACCAGCCCTTGGCGCCGAACTCCACGCCGCCGCCGTATGGCTTGGCCGGGTCGCCGCTGTTGAACTTCACGGCGCGCAGGTCGTGCTGGTAGCCGCCCTGCAGGTGCACCAGCTCGCCGAACAGGCCGGCGCGCACCATCTGCAGCACCGCCATCACGTCGCGGCGGTAGCACACGTTCTCCAGCAGCATGTAGGGCGTGCCGGTCTTCAGCTGCGTATCCAGCACGTCCCAGTGGTCCTTCAGGGTGATGCCGGCCACCACCTCGCAGCCCACCGGCACCTTGGCCTGCATGGCGTCGATCGCCATCTGCGCATGCCACTCCCACGGGGTGGCGATGATCACGCCGTCCAGCTGCTTCGAGTCCAGCATGCGCTTGTAGGCGTGCTTGTCGCCATCCTCGCCGTAGGTGCGCGGCTTGGGCTTGCCGCCCTTCTCCACCATGGCCAGCGCCTTGCCCAGCATGATCGGTTCGATATCGCACAGGGCGGCCACTTCCACGTCGTCGCGGCGCACCAGCTCGCGCAGCAGCACCTGGCCGCGCATGCCGGTGCCGATCATGCCCAGGCGCAGCTTCTCGCGGCTGCCGGCCGCAAAGGCGGTCGGCAGCAGCAGGCTGCCCGCCAGCGCAGCGCCGGCGGTGAGGAAGTGTCGTCGGTTGAATTGCTTGTCCATCTTGTCAAATGCCTCTAAGTGTTGATCCGCAGGTTACCAGAACTTGTAGCTGGCCGAGAGCGCGAAGGTGCGGCCGAACAGGTTCTGCGCGTGGTTGTAGCCTTCCCAGCCGTTCGGGTCGTAGTAAGGCATCTTGTTGGTCACGTTCTTGATGTTCAGGTTCAGGTCCAGCTGCTTGGTCGGTTTCCAGGTGAAGCCCAGGTTGGCGGTGGTGTACGACGGCTGGCCGCCGCACAGGTCCTGCGGCAGCGAGACGCCGGCGGCGGTGCAGTTCTCCGGCGTGTTGTCGGTGTCGTGCGGGTCGTACGCCCATTTCGACTTGCCGGTGTAGTTGATGAACAGGCTGGTGATGAAGTTCTTGTAGCTCCAGTCCGCATTCAGGGTGCCGCGCAGGCGTGGCGAGTCGTAGTAGCCGACGTAGTTGCCGGAGAAGCCTTCGCCGTTGTCGTAGTTGTAGGTCTCGCGCTTGCGGATGGTGAGCGCGGCGCCGGTGCCCAGCTTGCCGTACTCGCCCAGCGACCAGCGCGCACGGGCATCGATGTCGAAGCCATCCAGCAGGGTGCGGCCGCGGTTCGAGTAGGAGTTGATCAGGCCACCCAGGTTGCCCACCGAGTACTTCGGCAGCGTGCCGGTGCAGGCCGCCGCATTGGCCGGGTTGGCGCACATGGTCACCACCGCCGCCATATTGGCGCGGTCGGCGTCGGACAGGTCGTTGCGGATGGCCTGGTTGGTGCCGACCAGCGCCGGGCCGTGTTTTTCCACCAGCTGGGTGAACAGCTGGTTGAAGTCCTGGCGCACGATCTCGTCGCGGCGGTACACGAACCAGTAGTCAAGCGAGATGCTGACATCCTTGGCCGGCTGCAGCACCAGGCCCAGGGTCGAGATCTTGGCCTTCTCCGGCTGCAGGTCCGGATTGGGCGGGGTCAGGCCGCCCACGGTGGTCGAGCAGTTGGAGTTCAGCAGCGCCTTGCCCAGGTCCTGTTCGGTCTTGGTGACGGATTTCTGCAGCAGCTTGGCGATGGCGTTGGTTTCGTCGCAGCGCACGGTATCGCGGATGCCGCCCACCTGCGCGAACACGCCGCCGCTGCCCGATTCGGCCAGGTTAGGCGCGCGGAAGCCTTCCGAATAGGTGCCGCGCACCATCAGCTCCGGACGGGCGCGCCAGGTCACGCCCAGCTTGGGCGCCAGGTTGGCGGAGAAGTTCGGGTATTTGTCCAGGCGCGCCGCTGCGTTGACTTCCAGCTTGTCGGTGACCGGCACCACCACTTCGCCGAACAGCGCGCTCACGGTGCGCTCGCCGTCGAACCAGGAACCGCCCTGCTGGGTGATCAGGCCGTTGGCGGCATCGGGGTTGCCCGGGGTCTCGAATTTCTCGCGCATCAGGTTGGTGCCGAAGGCGGCGCGCACTTCACGCTCGCCCAGCTTGAGCAAGGTGCCTTCGACTTTCGCGTCGAAGGTGATCAGCTTGGTCCAGGACTGGATGTCGAAGGTCGGGTAAGCCTCGCGCAGCAGCGCCGCGTTGGCTTCGCTGATCTCGCCGAACTTGTAGGCCGGATTGTCGGAGATGTAGGTGCGGCCGGTGACCGGATCGACGCGGGTCGGTCCGAACGCCTTCTCGAAGCCCCTGGTGTTGATGTTGGTGGTCTGGTACAGGGTCGAGTGGCTGCCGGCCACGCCCAGCGCGGTTTCGAAGTCCCAGCTGCCGGTCAGGTGGCCTTTCAGGCCGGCCAGCACGCGGTAGTTGTCGTCTTCATTCTTCTGGCCGAAGTGGCCCTTGGCATCCTGCAGGATGTAGTTCAGGCCCGCTGCACCGCCCATCTTGGCTGCCATGTCGGCATCCAGCTTGCCCTTCAGGTAGACGTTGTCCGGGCCGAGGTAAGACTGGGTGAAGGTATTCAGCTTGGTGCCGGTATTGCGCGAGAACCAGTTGTTGACGGTGCCGCTGTTGAAGCTGCGCGGGCCGTTTTCGCCGCGCATGCGGATATGGGTGAAGGCCGCTTCGGCGAATGCTTCCAGGTCGTCGCCGAACTTTTTGCGGCCGGCCAGGAAGCCGGTTACGCGGTCGGAAGTCGGGCCGGTGTCCAGCGAGTACGGCAGGTTGTTCCATACGCAGCGGGTACCCGACGCTTCGGTGATATAGGTGGTACAGCCAGCCACGGCGCGCTGGGTGCGCGCGTTGCCCTTGGTCGGGTCGAACACGAAGAAGGTGCCCGGGTTGGGCTGGCCTGGCTCGCTGCCGACGCCGATGCGGAAGTTCGGGATGAAGTTCGGGTTATTGACGTAGAAGTGCGCCGGGCGCTTGTTGTAGGTGTCCTCCAGCGCAATGCGGTCGCGCTGGTAGACGTTCAGCGAGGCCATGATGTTGTAGCCGTCGTTGCCGATATCGCCCTTGCCGTACACCAGGCTGGCCTGGCGCTCGCCGTAGGACGAGACTTCCTTCGAGCGGTCGATGCTGGCGCGCGCCTCCAAGCCCTGGTAGTTCTTCTTGGTGATGACGTTGATCACGCCGGCCACCGCGTCGGAGCCGTAGACCGCCGATGCGCCGTCGGTCAGGATCTCCATGCGCTCGATCGCCGCCGCCGGGATCGCGTCGATATTGACGAACATGGTCTGGAAGCCGGCCGGCGCACCATAGAAGGACAGGCGGCGGCCGTTCATCAGCACCAGGGTGCCTTGCGCGCCCAGGCCGCGCAGGTTGGCCTGCGAGCCGCCGTCGGAACCGGTGAACATGGAACGGAAGTCCTGCTGCGCCGGGCGCGCGGCAGGCAGGTTGTCGAGCACCTGCATCAGGGTGCGGGCGCCCATGTTTTCGATCTGTTTGGAGTCGATCACCTGCACCGGCGATGCGGTTTCGGCGTTGATGCGTTTCAGGCTGGAGCCGGTGACTTCGACGCGATGGACTTTTTCGCCCTTCTCGTCCTTCTTGTCATCGCCTTCGGCCGCATTCGCAACCAGGGCGCCGCCAGCCAGTCCCACTGCTGTCAAAGCAGCGATCAATTTCTTCAGTTCCACATGCCTCTCCTTATTTTAGTTTGCAAGACTCCCTCCCCGGTCCGAAGAGGGGTTCGTTCTTTTGACGAAAAATGTGCGGTCAGCGCGTTCGGACGGTGGCGCCCTCGGTGCCTAGCAGTACGGCATTGGCCCAGTTACCGCAAACCTGGGCGGGTTGGGCGCCGCGCGCACCCAGGGTCCGCAGGCTGAGTTGCCTCAACCCGCGCACATCGATTTCCGGCTTGACGACGGCAGGCGCGTTAACCAGCCCGCTGTCGTACAGCAGGCGCTCGCCGCTCCAGACCTGGAACTGCAGGCCGCCCGCGCTGCGGCAGCTGTCGTCCACGCCCAGGTCGGCGCGCAGCAGGTTCCAGTTGCCTTCCAGCTGCAGGTCGATGCGGCTGGCGGCGCCGACGCCCAGGCCCTTACGGAACCACAGGCCGTTCATGCGCATTTCCTTGCCCCGGCCTTTACCGGTATCGGCGGGGCGGTCGCGTCCCACGCCCTTCGGCATCGGCAGGTCCGACAGGAAGCTTTGCAGTTCACCGCCTTCCCTGGCGCGGTGCTCCTGGATGCGGAAGGTGGACAACGCGATCGGTCCCACTTCCAGCGGCTGCAGGGCGTTGACGGCTTTGGCCGGTGCGCTGCCTGGCTGCACCGCGGTCACCATCGGGTCGGTGGCGGCGGCGCCTTCGCCTTCCGGGTTCTGCGTGCTGAGCACGCGGAAGCGCAGCAGGCGGCCGGCGGTGGCCGGGAAGTTAATGGTTTGCGTTTCCTTCTGCAGCTTCAGGCGGCCGGTGAAGCTTGGCTTGCCCCATTCGCCGTTGCTGTCTGCAATGTAGATCTCATAGTCGCGCACCTGGCCGTGCTTCCAGTGCTCGTCGCTGCGCGGCGCGATCTCGATGCCGTCCACCAGGCGGCGCTCGGTGAAGCCTATAGTCCATTCGTGCGCGCCGGTTCGGATCGACTGGTTGCGCGTGGTGCGGAACCAGGTGGTGGCTTTGTCGTCGAAGGCGTTCTCCAGCGGGTGGCCGGGTTCCTCGGCGGGGCGGTTCACCACCAGCAGCGCATCCGGCGGCAGGGCGCGGCCCAGCTCCGGCGCGGACGGGAAATCGCCGTCGCTGGCGGCCACCGTCTGCGCGCCCTGCACGGTGATGCTGAGCGGCTGGCGGATGTCCTGTTTCGCCGTCTTCACATGCAGCGTGCCGGTGCGTTCGCCCGGGTCGAAGAACCAGCCTTCAGGCGCGGCTTCCCACGCGGCGCGGTCCGCCAGCGCCGGCAGCACGCGGCTCGGCTGCCCGCCGGCCGTGGCCACGCCTGCCGCCGGCGACGCGGATGCCGAAGCCTCCACGCTGGCCGGACGCTGGCGCGTCAGCATGCGCAGCGAATACGCGCGGCGCGCCTCCTGCCCCGCATAGCTGCCTTCGACCGGCGCAATGTCCACCGTCACACGTGCGCCGTCGGCACGCATGCGCAGCAGCTGCTGGCTGAACGCGCCCTTCTGGTACTGGCGCGTATTGCCGTCATCCTCATACAGCGTGAACGAAGACTCGCCGTGCGGGTACAGGTCCAGCGTCAGCACATCCTTCGGCTTCTCGCCGTCGTACAGAACTTCGGGATACATCGGCAGGATCGCCCCGGCCCGCACGAAGACGGGCAGCTTGTCGAGCGACACCTGCATATCGAGATCGCGCCCCGCAGCCGTGGCGGAAGTCGCCTGGCGGCCATCCCAGTAATCGAACCAGGTGCCCTGCGGCAGGTGGATGCCTTTGCGCCAGCCTTGCGATACCGCCTGGCTGCGGTACACCGGCGCCACCAGCATGTCGCGCCCCAGCAGGAACTGGTACTTGTGCGCCTCGGTGAACGCCGCCGGGTCGGACGGATAATCCCACATCAGGCCGCGCACCAGTGGCGCGCCGGTCTGCTCCGCCTCGCGCCCCAGCGTGTACATGTACGGCGTCAGGCGCAGCTTGAGCTTCAGGTATTTGCGGTTGATGCTGCGGTAAGGCTCGTCGAACCACCATGGGTGCTTGCGCGCATTGGCCGACCAGCCCGACATCCCCATCAGCACCGGCGTGAACGCCTTCCACTGCAGGTCGCGCGTGAAGGTTTCCGGGCTGCCGCCGAAGATCGCGTCCACATCGCCCGTCGCATAAGCCTGGCCGGACAGGCCCGAGCCCACCAGGGTCGGGATATGCCAGCGGATGTAATCCCAGCTGGCGCTCTGGTCGCCGGTCCAGGTCACCGCATAGCGCTGCGTGCCCGCCCAGCCCATCACCGTCCACAGGAAAGGACGGCTGTCGGAATTGTTCAGGATACCGTCGTACGCCGACTTGTTGGCATCCAGCGAGAACTGGTAGCCTTTGCCGGTCCAGGCCACGTCCAGCTTCTGCGCGCGGCTGCCGGCCGTGCCGACTTCCCACGCGATCTTGTCGACGCCATTTTCCGTCCACAGCCCGGTGCGGAAGCCGTACTTGGCCAGCCCCTGCACGGTCTGCGGCAGGTCGGTGTAACCGCAGCCATAACCATCGTTCGGCAGGATCCAGCCGCCCGGCATATCGTGCTCGCGGTATTTGCGCGCCACGCTGTCCACCACATCCGGCGTCTTGCCGGTCGGGCCGTCGCTCCAGCCCTTCGGCACGGTGCCCGGCTTCTTCACGTTGTCGCCGTCGTTGTAGCAATCGGCGTCGCCGTACTCCAGCGCCCAGCGCGGCAGCATTTGCGCGCGCCCGGTCCACTCGGTGTAGCGCGCCAGCACGTCGCGCACATCCTTGCCGACGAAGTAGTAGGCATCGAAACGCGGCTCCGCATGCTGCAGCGCCACCACGTCGTGCTGGCGCAAATCGTAGCTGCCGTCGGACCAGGTATTGCGCAGCATGCCCCAGCCGCGCGAGCTCATCAGGAAGGGCGCCGGGCTGGGGCGGTCCCCCTCTTCCCAGCCGCCAGAATAGGACACGTCCAGCTGGCGGCCCTTGAATTCATAGCGGCCATTCTGCTGTCCGCCGCCGAAGAAGCGTTCCGCCTTGTCGCTCGACAGCGTCTGCACGCTCGCCTTCTCGCCCAGCTCCAGCGGCTGCAGCTCGCGCCACAGCGGCTGCGCATCGCCCGCGCGGTACAGCGCAAAACGCAGCGGATTGCGCTCGATGCGCAGGCTAAGTTTGGCGGTGCGCAGCAAGATATGGTCGGCCTGCTCGCTTACGCTATGCTCAACCCGTGCGGCTGGCGTGCCGACCACGATGGCCGCCGCCTTGTCGCCGGCATCGGCCAGCTTGCCTTTCGGGCCGGCCCAGATGCGCAGCACATCGTCGCGCAGCAGGCTCACACGCACAATGGCGCCCGATTCGGTCGCCAGGTCCCAATGCTGGCCGCCGGCGCTGGCGGCCGGTGCGGCGCTCATGCTGCGCAGCTTGCCCAGTGGTGCGGCCTGCGCGGCGCCGGTGGCCAGGGCCAGGACGGCGGCGGCAATCGCAGTGCGGGTGAGTCTCTTCATAAGCCTGCCTTACTTGCAAGGTTTTTTCGTTTTGATGGACGTACTTTAGGAATAAAAGCAAAAAAGGTCAACAAAAAGAAAGAAAAAGCCGGTTTCACAGCAATTATTCGCGCTTTTATCTTTCGTTTAGCCGATATTGCAGTGCAATAGCTTTCACTTGGTAGCATTAGCGCAACAGCAGATGCCGATTTACGGGCCGAGACGGACGCTTCCGGCACACTCCCGGCCGGTGCATATCTTTCGTTTTACTTTCGTATTTGACTTTTCGAAATATGTTATTTATGCTTCCCCTAACTTCCAACTTTCCATTTTTCGATGACTACCCTCCTTCAGCGTGACGCACAAGACTGGCGCAAGATCAGCGGCCTCGATACCGCAGAAGAAATTGCGCAGCAGCCCGCCCTGTGGCGCGAACTGGGCGCCACCCTGCAAAGCCGCGCCGCCGATGTCGCCGCCTTCCTCGGCGGCTGCCTGCACAATCCGCAGCAGCGCGTGATCCTGACCGGCGCCGGCAGCTCCTGCTATGTGGGAGAGATCGTCGCCGATGAACTGAACGCGGCCTGGCCGGCGCAAGTGCGCGCCGTGGCCACCACCAGCCTGCTGACCCACCCCGAGCTGTATCTGGAAGCGGGCGCGCCGACCCTGCTGGTGTCCTTCGCCCGCAGCGGCAGCAGCCCGGAAAGCCTGGCCGCCGTGGAACTGGTGCGCGAGCTGGTGCCGGAATCGCGCTTCCTGAACATCACCTGCAACCCGCACGGCCAGCTGGCGCGCCAGGGCGATACCGATGCCCGCACCTTCAACCTGCTGATGCCAGCCGCCAGCTGCGACCGCGGTTTCGCCATGACCAGCAGCTTCACCTGCATGCTGCTGGCGGCGCTGTGCATGCTGGGCAAAGGCGAATGGGAGCAACGCCTGGCAGCGCTGGCGCAAGCGGGCGATGCCGCGCTGCGCGAGTGGGCGGCGCCGGTGGCCGCGCTGGCCGCGCAGAAGGTGCAGCGCGTGGTCTACCTGGGCAGCGGCCCGCTGGAAGCGCTGGCCAAGGAAGCGGCGCTGAAGATCCTGGAACTGACCGGCGGCCGCGTGCTGGCCATGTCGAACACCGCGCTCGGCTTCCGCCATGGCCCAAAGTCGGCCCTGAACCAGCAATCGCTGGTGGTGCTGTTCCGCAGCAGCAAAGCGCTGGCGCACCGCTACGAGGAAGACCTGCTGCAGGAGCTGCGCCGCGACGGCGTGGCGGGTCGCATCGTCACCGTCGGCTACGGCGCCGATATCGGCCTGGGCGCAGCCGCGCTGCCGGTCCCGCTGCCGGACGCCTGGCTGGCGCCACTGTGGCTGCTGATGGCGCAGCAATACGCCCTGCACCAGTCGGCCGCGCTGGGCCTGACTCCCGACAATCCTTTCGCCGACGGCACCGTCAACCGCGTCGTGCAAGGCGTCACCATCTATCGCCATGACCAGTTCTGAAGCACGCGGCTACCACGGCATCGACATCGGCGGCACCAAAATCGAACTGGTGTCCTGGCGCGATGCCGGCGGCGAGCTGCAGGAAGTATTCCGCGAACGCGTTGCCACGCCCGGCACCGACTTCGATGAATTCATCGCCGCCATCACCGGCCTGGTGGCGCGCGGCGACGCGGCGCTCGGCACAGCGGCTGCGCCCGCGCCGGTCGGCATCGGCCTGCCCGGCGTGATCGACAGCGCCAGCGGCCGCCAGCTCAGCTCCAACGTGCCGGCCCTGAACGGCCGCCTGGTCGCCGCCACTTTGCAGCAAGCGCTGGCGCGCCCGGTCGTCATCGGCAACGACTGCCAGTGCTTCGCCCTGTCCGAAGCGCAAGGCGGCGCCGCCGACGGCCTGCCCAGCATGTTCGGCGCCATCATCGGCACGGGCGCCGGCGGCGGCTACTGCGTCGAAGGACGCCTGCAGCGCGGCCTGAACGCCATCGCCGGCGAATGGGGCCACTGGACCGTGCCCGCAACGCTGCTGGCCAAGTACGGCCTGCCCGTGCTGGACTGCCCGTGCGGCAAACAGGGCTGCCTGGAACGCTATGTCTCCGGCCCCGGCCTCTCCAAACTGCACGCCCATCTTGGCGGCGACGGCGCCGAACCGCTGTCCATCGTGGCGCGCGCCAACGCGGGCGAAGCGATCGCCGCGCACGCGCTGGCCATGCACCTCGACCTGCTGGGCCACGCCATGGCCAGCCTGGTCTTGAGCTACGACCCGCACGCCATCGTGCTGGGCGGCGGCCTGTCCAACCTGTCGCACCTGTACCAGCAACTGCCGGCAGCCATCCAAAGCCACCTGTTCCGCGGCGTGCAAGCGCCGCCCATCCTGCCGCCTCGCTTCGGCGATGCCGGCGGCGCGCGCGGCGCCGCCCTCCTGGCCCGCCAACAAACCAAGTGATGAAGATGAACGCTCCCGCTTCCCCCGCCGTTTCCCCCGTCATGCAAATCGTCCAGGCGCACCGCCGCGGCGAACCCGTTGGCCTGTACAGCGTCTGCTGCAGCCACCCGACCGTGCTGCGCGCCGCCATGCAGGTGGCCGCGCAATACGGCACGCCGCTGCTGGTGGAAGCAACCTCCAACCAGGTCGACCAGTTCGGCGGCTATACCGGCATGACACCGGTCGAGTTCCGCGACTACGTGCAGCGCCTGGCGCATGAACAGGAATTCCCGCTCGAACGCCTGGTGCTGGGCGGCGACCACCTCGGCCCCAATGCCTGGCAGGCGCAGGATGCCGCCAGCGCCATGGCGCACGCCGAAGTGCTGATCGACGCCTACGCGGCGGCCGGCTTCCACAAGATCCACCTCGACTGCAGCATGCGCTGCGCCGACGACGCCCCGGTACTGAGCGACGACACCGTGGCCGAACGCGCCGTGCGGCTGGCCGCCATCGCCGAGCAGGCGGCGGCGCGCGCCGGCCTGCCGCCGCCGGTCTACGTGATCGGCACAGAAGTCCCCGTGCCGGGCGGCGAAGCCTCGCTGGAGCAGGCGCTGGCCGTCACCTCGCCGCAAGCGGCGGCGCGCACGCTGGACGTGCACCGCCGCGCCTTCGCCGCCGCCGGCCTGGGCGAGGCATGGAAGCGCGTGATCGCCATGGTGGTGCAGCCGGGCGTGGACTTCGACCAGGCCAATGTGCAGCACTACGACGCGGCCGCCGCCGCCGAGCTGTCCGAATTCGTGGCCGACCAGCCCGGCCTGGTGTTCGAAGCCCACTCCACCGACTACCAGCGCGAATCGGGCCTGCACGAAATGGTGCGCGACCACTACGCCATCCTGAAGGTGGGCCCGGCCGCCACCTTCGCCCTGCGCGAAGGCTTCCTGGCGCTGTGCCAGATCGAAGAAGCCCTGCTGGGCAAGGAGCGCGCCTCGCGCCTGATGGAGGTGCTGGACGACGCCATGCTGGCCAAGCCCAAGCACTGGCAGAAGCACTACCTGGGCAGCGCCGACGAGCAGCGCCTGATGCGCCGCTACGGCCTGTCCGACCGCTGCCGCTACTACTGGGGCGAGCCGGCCGTGGCCACCGCCGTCAGCCGCCTGTTCGCCAACCTGGCCGGGCGCAGCCTCCCGCTGCCGTTGCTGAGCCAATACCTGCCGCAGCAATTCCTCGCCGTGCTGCAGGGCCAGCTGGACGCCACGCCGCAAGCCCTGCTCGAGCACAAGGTCGCCGGCCTGCTGGCGCAGTATGCGCGCGCCTGCAGCGCCAATGCCGCCGGGGCCGCCCAGCCGCACGCCGCCGCCGTCATCTGTTAAGCTCGACGTTTTTGACTTTCAGCGACAGACGACATGCGAAATACCAGCCAACGCCGCGAAACCATCCTGCAGGCGATCGTACAACATGGTTCGGTCCAGGTGTCCGAACTGGTGGACAAGCTTGGCGTGTCCGCCGTCACCATCCGCAGCGACCTCAGTGTGCTCGAATCGCAAGGCCTGGTGCAGCGCAGCCACGGCGGCGCCCTGCTGGCGCGCACCCCGCCCACTGAGCACACCATCCGCCAGAAGGATTCGCTGAACCAGGCGCAGAAAGAACAAATCGGCCTGCTGGCGGCGCGCCTGGTGCAGCCGGGCGACAACGTCATCATCGACTCCGGCACCACCACCATTTACCTGGCGCGCCAGCTGCGCGAGGCGAACGACGTCACCGTGCTGACCAATGGCCTGAACATCGCCTGGGAACTGGCCGACGCGCCCGGCGTGGACCTGATCCTGACCGGCGGCCGCCTGCGCAAGCAATCGCTGTCGCTGCAAGGCGCGCAGGCCGAAGCCTGCCTCTCGGCCTACAACTTCGACAAGCTGTTCCTCGGCGTCGACGGTTTCGACCTGCAGTTCGGCATCACCACCCACCACGAGGCGGAAGCGAACCTGAACCACAAGATGGTGGAGCGCGCCAAGAAAGTCATCGTGCTGACCGACGCCTCCAAATTCGGCCGCGTCTCGCTGCACCGCATCGTGCAGCTGGACCGCGTGCACGCCGTCATCACCGACGCCAGCATCAGCCCCGAGTACCGCGAAGGGCTGGAGAAGCGCGGCATCGAAGTGCTGATCGCGGAGTAAAGCCATGCTGCAAGGGCGCATCCTCACTCCCGACGGCTGGATCAACGGCAGCATCGCTTTCGGCGAGCGCATCACCAGCATCACCGCAGGCCCGGCAGACGCCGGCCTGACCATCATCCCCGGCTTCGTCGACCTGCACGTGCACGGCGCCAGCGGCGTCGACATCATGGAAGGCGGCGACGCCGGCGCGGTGGTGGCGCGCAGCCACGCCCGCCACGGCACCACCTCCCTGCTGGGCACCACGCTGACCGCCAAAGAGGACTCGATCCGCCACGCCCTGAACGGCCTGGCCGGCGTCATCGCGCAGCGCCCGCAGCACGGCGCGCGCATGCTGGGCGTGCACCTGGAAGGCCCGTTCCTGAACCGCCGCCGCCTGGGCGCCCAGCCGCCCGACGTGGTGACCGGTAGCCGCGCCCTGGTGGAGAGCTACCACGCCATCGCCCCGATCCGCGTGCTGACCATGGCGCCCGAAGTGACCGGCCACCTGGAACTGATCCCGCACCTGAAAGAGATGGGCATCCGCGTGCAGATCGGCCACAGCGCCGGCAGCTACGACGACGGCGTGGCCGCGTTGAAGGCCGGCGCCGCCGGCTTCACCCACCTGTTCAACGGCATGAGCGGCATGAGCCATCGCGAACCGGGCATGGTGGACGTGGCCATGGCGCACGCCGAATACGCCGAAATCATCCCCGACCTGCTGCACGTGCACCCGGGCGCCATGCGCGCCGCGCTGCGCGCCATCCCGCGCCTGTACGGCGTGACCGACGCCACCTCCGCCACCGGCATGCCGGACGGCGAATACGCCCTGGGCACGCAGCGCGTGTTCAAGTGCATGGGCTGCGTGCGCCTGTCCACCGGCTCGCTGGCCGGCTCGGTGCTGACCATGGACCAGGCCCTGCGCAATTTCGTCGGCCTCGGCATGGAGCTGGCGGAAGCCTCGCAGCGCCTATCGCTGTTCCCGGCCGACTACCTGGGCGAGACGCAGCGCGGCCGCCTGGCGCCGGGGGCATGGGCCGACATCGTCGTGCTGGACCAGTCTTTACACCCCGTGGCCGTCTTCGTTGAAGGCGAGGCCATTCCACTCTCATAACAACAGGAGATCCGATGCAGGCCTTATCCATGCGCTACTTATTGTTTATTGCCGGGATGGGCGGCCTGCTGTACGGAATCGATATCGGCATCATTGCCGGTGCCCTGCCTTACCTTGAATCGACCGCCTCGGTCGCGTGGAAGCTGAGCGCGCAGCAACTGAGCTTCATCGTGGCCGCCGTGCTGCTCGGCTCCGTGCTGTCCTCGCTGTTTGCCGGCGCCATCGCCGACGCCATCGGCCGCCGCTGGACCATGGTGCTGGCGGGCGCCCTGTTCACCGCCAGCATCCCGCTGATCGCCCTGTCCGACGGCTACGTGCCGCTGCTGCTGGGACGCCTGCTGCAAGGCGTCAGCGGCGGCCTGATTGGCGTCGCCGTGCCGCTCTACCTGGCCGAATGCCTGCACGCCGACAAGCGCGGCCGCGGCGCCGCCCTGTTCCAGCTGCTGCTGACCATCGGCCTGGTGGCCGCCGCCGTGATCGGCCTGGTGCAGGCCAACAGCGTCGACAGCGCCACCCAGGCCGCGCAAGCCCTGCCCGAAGCGGCGCGCGCCGCCGCCATCTTCGATGCCAAGGACCACGCCTGGCGCAGCATCTTCTGGATGTGCCTGACCCCGGGCCTGGTGTTCACCTTCGGCAGCCTGCTGCTGGCCGAATCGCCGCGCTGGCTGGTGCAGCGCGGCCGCATCGAGCAGGCGCGCGCCGCCCTGCTGCGCACCCGCGCCGCCGCCGAAGCGGAAGCCGAACTGCGCGACATGCTGGCCGCCGCCGGCACGTTGGCCGCGCGCCGCGGCGCAGCCGCCGCCCAAGTCGCAGCGGCCGGCCCCAGCGCCGGCGAAATCGCCGCCGCGCGCGGTGTCGCCGCGCCGCGCGATGGCAGCGCCGCCGGTGCCGCCGGTGCCGCCGCGACCCGCGCGCCGGCCGACGACAGCCTGGCCAGCCGCCGCTACATCCTGCCCTTCCTGCTGGCCTGCCTGGTGCTGGCCTGCACCCAGGCCACCGGCATCAACTCCGTGCTGGCCTACGTGGTGAATATCCTGAACCAGGCCGGCCTGCCCGGCGCCACCGCCAACATGGCCGACGTCGGCCTGAAAGTGCTGAACGCGGTGATGACCGTGGTCGCCGTGCTGCTGGTCGACCGCAAAGGCCGCAAATTCCTGCTGATGCTGGGCAGCGGCGGCATCGTCATCGCCCTGCTGGCCGCCGGCCTGCTGTTCCGCAGCGCCGAAGCCGGACAGCGCGACGTGCGCAGCATCGTCGCCGCCCAGGCGCAAGGCGACAGCCTGTCGCTGCGCCTGGACGCCGCCACCCTGCAGGCCCTCGGCGCGCCCGCCGCCGGCGCCGCGCAGCTGCTCACCGTGTCCTACTCCTACGGCCCCTTCACCAACGTGCAGACGCGCCGCAGCGACGACCCCGCGCTGCCCGCCATGGTCCTGTCGCGCGACGGCACGATGCAGGAAGACAGCGTGATCGGCGCCTTCTTCCGCCGCCTGCACCTGAACCCCTTCGCCGACCCGGCCGAAGGCCGCAACGCCCCGCTGCGCATCGAACAGGCGCATATCGGCGCCCTGCCGTCGGAAGCGCACGGCTGGCAAGTCACCCTCGCCATCTGCCTGTTCGTCGCCAGCTTTGCCGTCGGCCCCGGCGTCTGTGTCTGGCTCGCCCTGTCCGAGCTGATGCCGACCCGCATCCGCTCCAACGGCATGAGCATCGCCCTGCTGGTGAACCAGTTCGTCTCCACCACCATTGCCGCCGTGTTCCTGCCCACCGTCGGCCAGTACGGCTACGCCGCCATGTTCTTCTTCTGGGCCGGCTGCACCGTCGTGTACTTCCTCACCGCCACCTTCCTGCTGCCGGAGACCAAAGGGAAAACGCTGGAAGAAATCGAAGCCCACTTCGCGCGCCGCTGAACAGGCGCGCTAATCGTCCGGCAGCTGGTAGCGCCTGCGCAGCGCCTGCAAGGCGCCGGACGCCTCCATCTCGCGCAAGCCGGACGCCAGCGCCGCCTGCCACGCGGCGGCCATGGGATGGTCCGCCGCGAACCCCACCGTCAGCGGCAGCCGGCGTTCCAGGCAGCCGGCCCGGCGCAGGCGCGCCGCCGCCTGCTCCTGCGCCGCCAGGCGCGCCATCACCGCCTCATGCTCCAGCACCACCGCCACTCGTCCATGCAGCAGCATGCGCAGGTTGCTGAGTCCCGCCGCCTGGCCATAAGCCGGCTTCAGCGCGCCCGGCTGGCCGCGATGGCGCATGATGTAGTCGTCCATCTGCCCATCGTCATAGCCATACTCGTCGATGATGCCGACCTGCTGGCCGTCCAGCGACGCCAGGCCGGCATAACGCCAGCGCGAACCGGCCAGGGTATAGAAGCAGGCCCGCGAATACGCCAGCGGAACGCTCAGGCGCAAGCGCGCATCGACCGCCGGCGCGTACACGCCGTCGATGCGCCCGCGCACCGTCTCCTGCACCGCGCGGTTGAGCGGCATCAGCAGCGGCGCCACCTCCATGCCCTGCGCCGCCAGCGCACCGGCGGCGGCATCGACCAGGTAGCCGCCCGCCACATGCTCGCCGCTGGCGCAGACGAACGGGCACCAGGCGTCCGAGGCCAGGCGCAGCGGCTCGGCGGCGCGCAGCGGCAACGGCGCCAGCAGGCACATGGAAAGGAAGAGAAAAGTTCGCATAGGCCGTCTCATGATACGTCGGCGGCCCGGTGCTGGCTATCGCGCCCGGCAAACGTGCGTCAGCGCAGCAGCTGCAGCACCAGGCGCGGGCCCGCAGTGGCCTGCGTCATCATGGCGATGGCCGCCTGCTGCAGGATCTGGCGCCGCGCCAGCTCCGCTGTTTCGGCCGCATAGTCCACGTCCATGATGCGCGAGCGCGCCGCCGCCAGGTTCTCGCTCATGATGTCGTTGTGCGCCGCCGCGTAGCCCAGGCGGTTCTGCGTCGCGCCCAGCATGGCGCGCATATTCGCAATGCCCGCCATGCGCGCATCGACCTGCTTCAGCGCCGCCGTCGCATCATCGTGGTTGAGCAGGCTGATATCGCCCGCCTCCTTCGACCACACCGCCGGCACGGTCAGCGGCAAGGTGTCGCCATCCTTCGGCCCCAGTTGCAGCTGCACCACCGCGCTGCCATCGAGCAGGCGCATGCCGTTGAAATTGGTGTCCTCCGCCACGCGCTTGATCTCCAGCAGCAGCGCGCTGGCCTCCAGCTGCATCGCCATGCGGTCGTTGGCGTTGTAGGTATCGCTGGCCGCCTGCACCGCCAGCTCGCGGATGCGCTGGTAGCTCTCCATCACGCTGCCCAGCGCGCCCTCGGCCACCTGCGCCATCGAAATGCCGTCGTTGATATTGGCGGCCGCCGCGCGCCGCCCGCGCAGCTCCGCCGTCATGCGCTCGGCGATAGCCAGCCCCGCCGCATCGTCGGCCGCGCTATTGATGCGCAAGCCACTCGACAGGCGTTGCATGCTTTTGGCGATTGCGTCACCATGGCGCTGCATATTCAGCGCCGCGCGTAACGCATCGATATTGGTATTGATCCTCACGCACCGGTTACGGTTGCGCAACGGCAAACTTAATATCCAAAACTCACATCATTGATGAATATTTCCACTTTACTGTTTGCCGCCGCCCTGGCCACCGCCCCGGCCGAAGGCCTGTTCGAGCCGGGCCTGGTATCCGACAACGGCGTATTCGGCTTCACCCTCTCGCCCGACGGCCAGCACGCGCTGTGGGTGCAGTCGGGCGGCGCCCGTACCCGGCTCGTGATCGTGGAATCGCGCAAGGTGGACGGCAAATGGCAGGCGCCGACCCCGGTGCCCTTCTCCGCCACCGACGGCTCGCGCGACATCGACCCCGCCTTCGCCCCGGACGGCAAATCGATCATCTTCCAGTCCAACCGCCCGGTGCCCGACAGGCCGCAGCGCAAGGGCTTCGACATCTACTCGGTGGCGCTGCAGGACGGCCGCTGGGGGCCTGCCGTGCACCTGGGCCACGAGATCAACGGCGACGACTCCGAATCGTCCGGCGCCATCAGCGCCGACGGCACCATCTACTTCATGAAGAACGGCGCCGAAGGCAAGTCCGACCTGTGGCGCTCGCGCCGCGTGGACGGCAAATACACCGCCCCCGAACGCCTGCCCGAGCCGGTCAACAGCGGCCCCTGGCGCGAATCGAACCCCTACGTCGCCGCCGACCAAAGCTACCTGCTGTACTTCTCCGACGCCCCCGGCGGCGCCGGCGACGTCGACCTGTACATCAGCTTCAACGGCAAGGACGGCTGGAGCACCCCGCGCAACCTGGGCGCCCCGTTCAACACCGCGCAAGCCGAATTCACGCCCTGGGTGCACGGCGGCCGCCTCTACCTGGCGCGCCAGGTCAAGCAAGGCGAGCGCTTCATCGAAAATATTTACTCCTACCCCTTCGACCCCGAACGCTACCGCGACACCATGCCGGCCGCCATGCAGCAGGCCGCAGCCACCCTGCTGCAGGACAAGCTGCTGCACGCCACCTCCATCGCCGTGGTGCACCGCGGCCAGGAGTTCATCCTGCACCAGGGCGAACTGGAAACCGGCAAAGCCAACCCGCCCACCGACGCCACGCTGTATGAAATCGGCTCCGTCAGCAAGACTTTCGCCGGCCTGCTGCTGGCCGACGCCGTGGTGCAAGGCAAGGCCTCGCTCAACGACCCGCTGCAACAATATCTGCCCGCCGCCTATCCCAATCTACAGTCGCGCGGCCAAGCGATCCGCCTGCAGCACCTGGTGACCCACACCAGCGGCATGCCGGGCATGCTGCCATTGAAAGTGAACACGCTGCTGAAGGACTTCCCACGCCATGCCACGCCCGCCAGGCTGAACCTCGCCTACGCCAACTACGGCCAGCGCCAGTTCTGGCAAGACCTGCACAGCGTCAGCATCAAAGGCCCGCTCGGCAAAGACTACGCCTACTCCAGCGCAGGCACCGAACTGGTCGCGCACACGCTGGAAAAAATCCACGGTGTGCCCTACGAAACCCAGCTCGCCGCCTTCCTCGCGCGCGAAGCCGGCATGCGCGACACCAGGTTGCGCCTGCCCGCCAGCGAAGCCCAACGCCTGGCGCCCGGCTACCACAGCGACAATCCGGTCGCCACCACGCCCATGCCGCAACTGCCCTGGGGCGCCGCCGGCAACCTCAAAGCCAGCATGCCGGACATGGCGAAGTACCTGCGCCTGCAACTGAGCGACCATCCCGCCGTGCTGGAATCGCACCGGCCCCTGGTCCGCTTCGCCGATGATTTCAGCATCGCCTACTTCTGGAACATCGGCGACAGCCGCCAGCTCGGCAAACACTACGTGCACCACGGCGGCGTGCCGCGCGCCCAAAGCTACGCCTTTATCGTGCCGAAATACCAGCTGGGCGTCTTCATCGTGACCAACCAGAGCGGCACCGGCACCGCCAAATCCATGGAAGCCGCCCTGGCCCCTATTTTCGACGCCGCCGAGGCGCTGGAAGGACAGCCCAAATAAATTTGTGCACTGCACAAAAAAATGTGTTACACTGCGTTTTCTGGTGAAGCACTCGAGAACTTCGCCTTGTAGCACCAAACCTTGGTCACAGGCCGGCACCACGCAGATAGCATGGGCTGACCGTTCCGCACCGCGCAGATAGCGCGGGCTGGAGCAGCGATTGAATCATTGGCATTACATTGAAACGAAGCCCGCAGCAAAGCGGGCTTTTTTTTCGCCCCTCGCTCCCCAATCGCACAGGAAGAAACCCCATGGCAAAAGAAGAACTAATTGAAATGAGTGGCGTGGTCACTGAAATCCTGCCGGAGCAGCGCTTCCGCGTCGACCTGGAAAACGGCCACAAGATGATCGCCTACACCGCCGGCCGCATGAAGAAGAACTTCATCCGCATCATCGCCGGCGACAAGGTCACGCTGGAACTGTCCCCGTACGACCTGAGCAAAGGCCGCATCGTTTTCCGCCACATCGAAAACCGCGGCAGCGCCGGCCCGCGCCCGCCGCGCCGCCGCTAAGTTTCGGGGTCGATTCGGGGTCAGGTCTGTAAAAAGCGCAAAAAAATGGGGTGGGGCCGGTGGGTTTGGGGTTTTGGGCAGGGACCCCCCAGTATATCCGGGGATTGTTGACGGGGGGGGCGCC
>NZ_JAYSCO010000002.1:139216-178055 GCF_041914865.1 Pseudoduganella sp.
CTTCGCGCATAGATTGTCCGATTGTCAGACCTGACCCCGAATTTCAAGCAGGTAAGAGTTCCGGGGCGGAGCGCAGGGCGGCCAGTTGCTGGGGGTCGAGGCGGGCGGCGGCGCTGTGCAGGTGGCGCGCCGCTTGCGCCAGGCCGCTGCGCTCGGCCAGCGCGAGCCAGCGCCAGGCTTGCGCGGCGTCGGCTTCCACGCCCTGGCCGGACAGGAACATCAGGCCGGCATTCATTTGCGCGCGGGCGTGGCCCTGGCGCGCGGCGGCCAGGTACCAGGACAGCGCTTGCTTGAAGTCGCGCGGCAGGCCCTGGCCGTTGTCGTAGCGCAGGCCGAGCGTGAAGCACGCTTGCGTGTGGCCCTGCTCGGCGGCCTTGCGGTACCAGGCGTTCGCTTGCGCCAGGTCGGGCGCGGGGCCGTCGTCGCGGTCGTGGACCTGGCCCAGCATGAACTGGGCGGCGACATAGCCTTGCTCGGCGGCGCGGCGGAACCAGGCCAGCGCCTTGCGCGCGTCCTGCGGCACGCCTTGCCCGTGCTCGTAGCGCAGGCCAAGGTCGAACTGGGCGCGCAGGTGGCCCTGGTCGGCCGCTTTGCGGTACCAGAAGATGGCTTCCTGCTGGTCGCGCGGCACGCCGTGCCCTTGTTCGAACAGGAGCGCCAGGTGGTATTGCGCGGCCGGGAAGCCTTGTTCGGCGGCCTTGTGGTACCAGTGCGCCGCTGCGCGGTAGTCCTGCGCCACGCCCTGGCCGTGGTCGTAGCGCTGGCCCAGGTTGTTCTGCGCGCCGGCGTGTCCCAGTTCGGCGGCGCGGCGGTACCATTGCAGCGCCTTCTGTTCGTCGCGCGGCACGCCGTGGCCGTTGTCGTAGATCAGGCCGAGGTTGAACTGCGAGCTGACGTGGTCCTGCTCGGCGGCCAGCGTGTACCAGTGGATCGCCTTGGCCGGGTCGGCCGCCACGTCCTGCCCTTTGTCGTAGCGCAGCGCCAGGTTGAACTGGGCGGCGGCATAGCCCTGGTCGGCGGCCTTGCGGAACCAGCCCAATGCCTGCTTGGCGTCCTGCGCCACGCCCTGGCCGTTGTCGTAGCGCAGGCCGAGGTTGAACTGGGCGCGCGCATAGCCTTGCTCGGCGGCCTTGCGGTACCACATGATCGCTTGCGCGAAATCCTGCGGCACGCCTTTGCCGGTGTCGTACATCATGCCCAGGTTGTTCTGCGCGCCGGGGTCGCCCTGTTCGGCGGCCTTGGCGAACCAGTGGCGCGCCTGCTCGGTGTCCTGCGCCACGCCCTGGCCTTTGGCGTACAGCCAGCCCAGGTTGTACTGGGCGGCGGCGTAGCCCTGCTCGGCCGCCAGCTGGTACCAGTGCGCCGCTTCGGCGAAATCGACGTCGACGCCCTGCCCTTTCTGGAACATCACGCCCAGGTTGTACTGCGCGTGTTCCAGGCCGGCGTTGGCGGCCTGACGGTACCAGGCGGCGGCCAGCTCGTAGCTTTGCGGCACGCCCTGGCCGTTGAAATACATGAAGCCCAGGCTGTGCTGGGCGTTGGCGACGCCGCGCTCGGCCAGCTGGCGCACGCGCAGGAATTCGGCGGTGTAGCCGCCGTCCGGCGCCGGCGCGCCGGCGTCTTGCGCTGCGGTGGGCGTGAAGCGCTGCATGCCGCCCTTACGCCTGGATCGCCAGGCGCGGCACGACGGCCAGGGCCGGCGCCTCGACCTGCTGCTGCGCCGCCAGCACTTCCATGAAGCTGGTCAGCGCGATCGGGCGGTAGAACAGGTAGCCCTGCATGGTGGCGCAGCCGTTGGCGGCCAGGTAGCGCGCCTGCACTTCGGTTTCCACGCCTTCCGCCACCAGGTGCAGGCCGAGCCCGCGCGCGATCGAGATGATGGCCAGGATCACCGGGTAGTGGCCATGCTCGTCGTGGATCTCCTTGACGAAGCTCTGGTCGATCTTGATGGTGTGGATCGGGAAGCGGTGCAGGTAGGACAGCGAGGAGTAGCCGGTGCCGAAGTCGTCGATCGCCACCGACACGCCCAGCTGGCACAGCTTGTTCAGCTGTTCGATCGCGTACTGCGGGTTGCGGATGCAGATGTTCTCGGTGATCTCGACTTCGATCTGCGAGGGCGAAATCTGGTAGCGCAGCAGCGCGTTGCGCATCTTCTCGAAGAAGTCGCCGCGGTCCAGGTATTGCGGCGACAGGTTCAGCGACAGGCGGATATTGTCGGCGCCGGCCGCGTTCCACAGCAGCAGGTCGCGGCACAGGGCGCCGATCATCCAGTCCGAGATCGGCAGCATCAGGCCGTTTTCTTCCGCGAAGGGCAGGAACTCGCCGGCCGACAGCAGACCGCGCGTCGGGTGGTTCCAGCGCATCAAGCCTTCGGCGCCGATGATGCGGCCGCTGGCCTGGTCGACCTGCGGCTGGTAGTACATTTCCAGCTCGTTGTTTTCCAGCGCCTTGCGCAGCGACTGCTCGAGCGCGATCTTCTGGTGCGACATGTCCTGCATCGAGGCGTGGTAGAAGCTGTGGCCGTTCTTGCCCTGCGCCTTGACCTGGTACATGGCGATGTCGGCGTGGCGCAGCAGCTCCTCGATCGTGTCGCCGTCGGTCGGATACACCGCGATGCCGATCGAGGCCGAGATGTGCACCACGTGCCCATCCAGGTCGAACGGCGCCTGCAGCACTTCCTGGAACTTGTCGGCGATGGCCTTGGCGTCGGCGCGGTCGCGCAGCTCGGGCAGCACGATGGTGAATTCGTCGCCGCTGTGGCGCGCCAGCGTGTCGCCCTTGCGCAGGCAGTCCTTCAGGCGCCGCGCGGCCTGCTGCAGCAGCTCGTCGCCCTTCACGTGGCCCAGCGTGTCGTTGACCAGCTTGAAGCGGTCCAGGTCGATGAACATCACCGCCAGCTCGGCCAGCTTGCGCTTGGCCTGGATCACGGCCAGGCCCAGGCGGTCCTTGAACAGGATGCGGTTCGGCAGGTCGGTCAGGATGTCGTGGTAGGCCTGGTACGAGATCATCTCCTCGGCGCGCTTGCGGTCGGTGATGTCGCGCGCCACGCCGTAGGTGCCGAAGAATTCGTGCTTGGCCACTTCCTCGCCCGGCACGTGCATGCCGATCGCGTTGAGCGAGATCGTCATCAAGGTGTTGTTGAAGGTGCGGTCGCCGGCGGCGCTGTTGTTGCACTTCAGGCGCAGCTCCACATTGCGCGAAGCGCGCTCGTCGACGCGGCGCTCGTTGAACACATAGCGCGCGCGCTCCTGGTCCTCCTCGTGCACCAGCACCGAATAGTGGCGCCCGATCAGCTCTTCGCGCGTGTAGCCCAGGATCTGGTAGGCGCGGTCGTTGATGAAGGTGAAGCAGCCTTCGTGGTTCAGGGTGTAGATGATGTCGGGCGAGCTGTCCACCAGGTAGCGGTACATCTTTTCCGAGTTTTCCAGGCGCTGCGCGATGCGCGTGTTCTCCACCGCCAGGCGGCGCTTCTGCAGCGCGTTCTCCACGGTCTTCAGCAGCTCGGGCGGGTTGTACGGCTTACGCAGGTAGTCGTAGGCGCCGCGCTTCAAGGCGCCGATGGCGGCTTCGATGCCGGCTTCGCCGCTCATCACGATCACGTCGCAGTCGATCTCGCGCGAATTGACGAAATCCATGATGTCGTGGCCGCTCATGTCGGGCAGGCGCAGGTCCAGCAGCAGCAGGTCGAAATGCTGGCGGCTCAGCGCGGCCAGCGCTTCGGCGCCGTTGGTGGCGGTCACCAGCTGGTAATGGTCCTGCACGCGCAGCAGCTCGTACAGGGAGGTCAGCAGGCGCGGTTCGTCGTCGACCAGCAGGAGGCGGGGCTGGAATTCCGGTGCCGGGGTCTGGGGCGTCGGGATGATCGGGTTCATGGGGCCTTATACGGAGTCCACCACGCCGCGCGCCTGCACCGTGGCGAGCTGGCTGGTGCTGCCGCGGGCCGGCAGCAGGAGTTCAAACGAGGTGCCGTTGGCGCCACTGCGGCAGCTGATCATGCCGTTCAGTTTCTTGACCAGGCTGTGGACGATGGACAGTCCGAGCCCGTGGTGCTTGCCTTCCTTGCTGCTCTTCACGGCACTAAACAGGTTGGCCAGCACTTCCTGCGACAGGCCGGGGCCGGCGTCGCTCACCACCAGCTCGACATACAGCCGGCGCTCGCGGTTGACCAGCCCGCGATTGGCAATCTCGATGCGCCCGCCCTGCGGCTGCGCCTCGATGGCATTCTTGACCAGGTTGACCAGGATCTGCTTGAGCAGGTCGGCATCGCCGTCGATCTCCTGCGGGCCGTCCTGCATGCGCGTGAGCACCTGCACCGAGGCCGGCAGGAAGTCGGTGGCGCGGAACAGGCGCAGCACATCTTCCACCACGCGCGCCACGTTCGTCACGCTGCCGGCGTCCGACGGCTGCAGGTCGGCCAGGCCGTTGATCAGCTGGCCGACGCGGTCGATCTCCTCGTTCAGGATCGACATCTCGGAGACAACAGGCTCACGGCGCGCCAGCTTGGCGTCCAGCACCGACAGGTAGTTCTTGATGATGGAGAGCGGGTTGTTCACTTCGTGCACCACGCGCCGCGAGGCTTCGCGATATTCCTCCGCCACGTGCGCCACCTGGCGCCGCGCGTGGCCGCGCTCGGACAGCGCGGTTTCCAGCGCATTGGCGGCCTGGTTGCCGAAGGCCTGCAGGAAGCGCTCCTTCTTCTGCAGCAGCGGCAGCTGCCAGGCCGGCACGCCGCCCACGATCATGCCCAGGCAGCGCTGGCCGGCCACCAAAGGCAGGCACACCAGCGCTTCGCTGCCGACGATGCGGAACAGCTGCTGTTCGACGATGCCCAGCGCGGCCAGGCCGCTGCCGCGCGTGGCGAAGGCCAGCGTGCGGCCATTGGCGGCATCGGCCAGCAGGCCGGGTTTATTCAGCGGCACGGCGAATTCGGCCAGGCGCTGCTGCGCCTCGCCCGTGCCGGCGCCTTGCAGCGCGTGGCCGGTCGGGCTCTCCAGCAGGATGACCGTGGTCTCCAGGTCGAACAGGATGCGCGCCGAACGCGTCATCGCGTCCAGCATGCCGGCCTCGCCCGCCTGGCGCGCGAAGCTCTGCCCCATCTCCTGCACCAGCACCATATTGCGCACTTCTTCCTGCAGGCGCGCCTGCACCGGATCGACTGGCTGCGGGGCGATGGCCGGCGGCGTCGGGATGTCGTCGGCGCCGGCGAGGTCGATGCCCAGGTGCTCGGCGGCGCGGGTCACCTGGCGCGCGGCCGATTTGACGAAGGCGTCCAGCTTGTCCTCTTCGATGCCGCACAGCGCCGCCGCCTCGGCCGCCGCATCCGGCGTGGCGGCGTGGTAGCACAGCTGGTGCGCCAGGCGCACGATGCGGATCAGCGGATGCGCCGCTTCCAGGCGCGGCACCGGCTCGTGGTGGTACAGCACCGAATCGGCCAGGAAGGAATCCAGGTTCCAGCGCTCGATCAGCCAGGCGCCGGCTTCGGCGTGGGTGATTTCCAGCGTGCGCTGCTCCACCGCGCACAGGTCCTCGTCGTCGCGCGCGGTGAAGTTGTAGGCGTATTCCTTGGGCGCGGTGGCCAGCAAGGCCAGGCGGCCCACGTTGTGCAGCAGGCCGGCCAGGTAGGCCTCTTCCACCTGCGGGTAGTCGAGCACGCGCGCGATATCGCGCGCGATGACGGCGGTGGTCAGCGAGCCTTTCCAGAAGGCGCGCAAATCGGTGCTGCCGCTGTGCGGGAAGTTGTTAAAGGTCTGGAACACCGACTCGGAAATCACCAGCGTCTTGATCATATCGGTGCCGAGCGACACCAGGGCCTGCTCCAGGCCCACCGAGCGGCTGTGCCGCTGGTAGGCCGAGCTGTTGGCCACCGCCATGATCTTGCTGGTCATGCCCGCATCCTTGGCGATCAATGCCGCCAGCTCCGGCATGCCGGCATCGTCGGCTTGCAGGAGCTCAATCAGCTTGATCAGGATCTGCGGCATGGCCGGGAGCCGCGCGATCAGCAAGCGATTGCGGATGTCTTGTTCGGGGTGTTGCATTTCAGGGTGGTCCAAATCCTCGAATTGCGGGTATTTATCCGCTCTGTTCTCGCTTGCAATCCACGGAGCAAATTGGCATAAATATACTATAACTTATTAGCAATACAAATTTCTGGCGGCAATATGTTGCATTTGTGTAGAAACAACTACACTATTGACAGAAATTTACTATTTGCCAACAAGATTTTCATTTAGGCACTTATCTTGCGCCGCAAGACGCGCGCCGTCAACCATAGCCCCAGCGCGGTCAGGGCCAAGGCCAGCTGGCCGCAGGCCAGCCACAGCAGCGAATGCGAAGCCAGCGGCGCCAGCACCCCGGCCACCAGCGCGCCCAGCAAGGTGGTGGCGAACGACTGCACCGAGGCCACCGTGCCGCGGATGTGCGGGAACAGGTCGAGCGCCAGCAAGGTGGCGCCGGGCGCCGCCACCGACATGCCGAAGGTGTAGAAGAACAGCGGCAGCACGCTCCACGGCAGCGACGGCGGCAGCAGCGCATGCAGCAGCACATTGGCCAGCGCCGCCGTCAGCAGGAAGCAGAAGCCGTAGCCGATCTGGCGCATGAAGCTGATCTTGCCGGCGATGCGGTTGGCCGCCAGCGCGCCGAGGAAGATGCCGCCCACCGCCGGCACGAACAGCCAGGCGAATTGGTCCGGCCCCAGGTGCAGCTGGGTCGGCAGCGCCACCGGCGCGGCGGTGATGTACAGGAACAGGCCGGCGAAGTTGAAGGCCACCACGCCGGTCTTCAGGTGGAACAGCGGCGAGGACAGGATCTGGCTGTAATTGCGCCACAGGTAGCGCGGGTTGAACGGCTGCCGCTTGTCGCGCGGCAGCGTGTCCGGCAGGCGCCGGTAGCAGACGATGAACAGCAGCACGGTATAGCCGGCCAGCGCCAGGAAAATCGTGCGCCAGTCCGAATACTTGACGATAAAGCCGCCCAGCACCGGCGCGATGGCCGGCGCGATCGAGAAGATCATCGTCACCATCGACAGCAGGCGCGCCGCCGCCGCGTCGGAATACAGGTCGCGGATGATGGCGCGCCCCACCACCACCCCGGCCCCGGCCGACACGCCCTGCAGCACGCGGAAGAACCACAGGTAATGGACGGTATGCGCCGAGGCGCAACCAATCGTCCCGACCAGGAACGCCACCAGCGACACCAGGATCACGCTGCGCCGCCCGAAGGCGTCCGACAGCGCCCCATGCCACAGCACCATGGCGGCGAAAGCCAGCATATACGCCGTCAGCGACTGCTGGACTTCAATCGGGGTAGCGTGCAGCGACGCCTGGATATTCGGGAAAGCCGGAAGATAAGCATCGATCGAAAACGGCCCGAGCATGGAAAGGCTGGCCAGCACCGCCGCCAGCGCCCCCGGCCCCAAAGGCTTGCGCCGCCGCGCCTCCGGCTCGGGGATGGCGGCAGGAGGATCTGGCGGAATAGTCGGCGGCGTATGCATCGGAAGGGGTCAGGTCTGTCAATCGGTCATTTGGCGGCCAGCGGCGGCACGGCCAAAGGAGCACTATACGCGCCAAATGTCCGATTGTCAGACCTGACCCCGAATTTACTCAGCCGCCGGCGGCTTGCGGTTGAAGCCCGCCACCATGTCGAAGCGGAACAGGCGGCACTCCAGCGCGCCATTGAAGAACGGCGTCTTGCGCGACTCCTTCAGGCGCAGCAGCTTGGGCAGGCCCAGGTCGGCCGTGAACAGGTAGGCGGTCCAGCCGCTGAAGCGCTGCTTCAGGGTGGTCGAGAACGCGCTGTAGAAACTGCGCGCCAGCTCGTCCTCCTCCAGGCTGGCGTCGCCGCGCACGCCGATCCGCTCGCCGTACGGCGGGTTGGTCAGCAGGATGCCCGGCTCCCTGGTCGGCGCCTGCACCTGCTGCGCTTCGATCTGCTTGAGCGGCACCTCGAACAGGATGCCGGCGCTGCGCAGGTTGTGGCGCGCCATGGCCACCATGTCGCCCGAAATGTCGGAGCCGAAAATGGTCGGCTCGGCCGGCAGCGGGTTCGGCTTGAAGTCGGTCTTCATCTTCTGCCACGGCTCGGGGTCGAAGTCGTGGAACTTCTCGAACGCGAAGCGGCGGCGCGCGCCGGGCGGGATGCCTTGCACCATCTGCGCCGCTTCGCACAGGATGGTGCCGGAGCCGCACATCGGGTCGAACAGCGGCACGCCCGGCTTCCAGCCGGACACGCGCAGCAGGCCGGCCGCCAGGTTTTCGCGCAGCGGCGCGTCGCCGGTCTCTTCACGCCAGCCGCGCTTGAACAGCGCTTCGCCGGAGGTGTCGAGGTAGACCATGAACTGGCGCTGGTCGAGGAAGCCGAAGATGCGCATGTCGGGGTCGCGCGTGTTGACCGAGGGGCGCTTGCCGTACATGTCGCGGAAGCGGTCGCACACGGCGTCCTTGATCTTCAGGGTGGTGAATTCGAGCGATTTGAGCGGCGACTTGATGGCGGTGACGTCGACCCGGATCGTGTGGTGGATGCCGAACCATTCTTCCCAGGGCTGGGCCAGCACCAGGTCGTAGATGTCGTTTTCGTTCTGGTAGTGGCACACGCCCATGCGCATCAGCACGCGCGAGGCGATGCGCGAGTGCAGGTTGATGCGGTAGGCGTCGTACAGGTCGCCGGAGGCGTGCACGCCGCCGGGGACCTGGTTGTGCACCTTCA
Organism: Pseudoduganella sp.; assembly: GCF_041914865.1. Lineage (NCBI taxonomy): Bacteria > Pseudomonadati > Pseudomonadota > Betaproteobacteria > Burkholderiales > Oxalobacteraceae > Pseudoduganella > Pseudoduganella sp. The sequence continues at coordinate 147,917 of NZ_JAYSCO010000002.1, forward strand.
GGGTCGGGCTCATGGCCGCGATTTCAGTCAGTTCTTCTGCGAGGGCGGCTTCCAGGCCGCGCGGGCAGGGGCAAAAATAAGATGGCATTTGGGGAACCCTTTATCCGTTAAAAACAAAACCCGGTAAGGCGGGGTCAGACGGGGACGCCTAGTCCCAAGGGTCTGACCCTGGGCCTGCAGCCGCCGCGTGTCATGGGTCTGACCCTTGGGTCAGACCCAGGTTTACCGGGTTTAGAAAGGCTTGACGACCACCAGAATCACAATCGCCAGCAACATCAGCACCGGCACTTCATTGAACCACCGGTAAAACACATGACCGCGCTTATTCACGCCGCGTTCAAATTTCTTCAGCAGCGAGCCGCAGGCATGGTGGTATCCCATGAGCAGGAACACCACGCCCAGCTTGGCATGCAGCCAGCCCGGCATCTTCGCGCCGTACTGCAACGCCACCAGCCAGATCCCGAACACCACCGCCGGCAGCGCCAGCATCGTGGTGAAGCGGTACAGCTTGCGCGCCATCGTCAGCAGGCGCTCCGTGGTCGGCCCCGGCGTTTCCATCGCCAGGTTGACGAAGATGCGCGGCAGGTAGAACAGGCCGGCCATCCACGACACGATGAAGACGATATGCAGCGCTTTAATCCAGAGCATGAATCACTTTCTAATCTCGCCGTGGCCGAACACCACGTATTTGAGGGAAGTCAGGCCTTCCAGCCCGACCGGGCCGCGCGCGTGCAGCTTGTCGTTCGAGATGCCGATCTCGGCGCCCAGCCCGTACTCGAAGCCGTCCGCAAAGCGGGTCGATGCGTTGATCATCACCGACGACGAATCGACCTCGCGCAGGAAGCGCATCGCCGCCGAGTAGTCCTCGGTCACGATCGCCTCGGTATGCTTGGACGACCAGGTGTTGCAATGCTCGATGGCCGCGTCCAGGCCGTCCACCACGCGCACGGCCAGGATCGGCGCCAGGTATTCGGTGGCCCAGTCCTCTTCGGTCGCATGCGCCAGGTGCGGGTAACCGGCGCCGGCCAGGATGGCGTGCGCCTCGGCGTCGGCGCGCAGCTCGACCTGCTCGGTGGCGTAGCGCGCCGCCAGCTGCGGCAGCACCTCGGCCGCGATGCTGCGCGCCACCAGCAGCGTTTCCATGGTGTTGCAGGTGCCGTAGCGGTGGCACTTGGCGTTGAAGCCGATGTCGAGCGCCTTGCCGATATCGGCCTTGGCGTCGATATACACGTGGCAGATGCCGTCCAGGTGCTTGATCATCGGCACCGTGGCTTCTTCCATCAGGCGCGCGATCAGGCCCTTGCCGCCGCGCGGCACGATCACGTCCACGTACTGCGGCATGGTGATCAGCGCGCCCACCGCGGCGCGGTCGGTGGTATCGACCACCTGCACGCCATCGGCCGGCAGGCCGGCGCCTTGCAGGCCCTCGGCCACCAGCCTGGCCAGCGCGCGGTTGCAATGGATCGCTTCCGAGCCGCCGCGCAGGATGGTGGCGTTGCCGCTCTTGATGCACAGGCCGGCCGCGTCGACGGTGACGTTGGGGCGCGCCTCGTAGATGATGCCGATCACGCCCAGCGGCACGCGCATCTGGCCGACCTGGATGCCGGACGGGCGGATCTTCACGTTCGAGATTTCGCCCACCGGGTCCGGCAGCGAAATGATCTGGCGCAGGCCTTCCACCATGGTGGCGATGGCCTTGTCGGAGAGCGCCAGACGGTCCAGCATGGCCGGCGCCAGGCCGGCGGCGCGCGCGGCGGCCAGGTCCTGCTCGTTGGCTGCGCGCAGCGCCGGGGCTTCGCGCTCGATGGCCTCGGCGATCAGCGCCAGCGCGCGGTTGCGCGTGGCGCTGTCGGCGCGCGCCATGCCGCGCGAGGCGGCGCGGGCGCGCTGGCCGATGTCCTGCATGTACTGCTTGATGTCCATAGTCTTAACCTTTTGCGACCTTCAGCGCCAGCTGCAGCATGGCATCCCACTGGTCGCCGGCGAACGCCTTGGCGCGCAAGCCTTTCACCATGCGGTCGACCTGGGCGGCCTGCTGCAGCGCCGCTTCCAGCGTCGGCAGCGAGATGCGGCGCAGCGCCGGCTCCATCAGCCGTTCGCGCGGGCCCCAGATGCGGTACTCCTTGAGCAGCGCCGGCAGCGGCCGGCCCTGCGCCATGCCTGCCTTTAATTTTAGCAGCGTGCGGATTTCTTCGGAGACGGCCCACAAGACCAGCGGCAGCGCTTCGCCCTCGCCTTTCAAGCCCTCCAGCATGCGGATCAGGCGCGCGGTGTCGCCGGACAGCATGGCTTCGGACAGCTTGAACACGTCGTAGCGTGCGACATTGAGCACGGCGTCCTGCACCTGCTCGTGGGCCAGCTTGCCCGGCTCGTGCAGCAAGCCGAGTTTCTGGATTTCCTGGTGCGCCGCCAGCAGGTTGCCTTCAACGCGGTCGGCGATGAAGTCCAGGCTGGCGCGGTCGGCGCTTTGCCCTTGTGCGGCAAGGCGGTGCGCGATCCATCCCGGCAGCGCGTTGCGCTCGATGTTCGGGATGTCGATATACACGGCGGCCTGCTGCAAGGCCGCCACCCACGCCGCCTTCTGCGTCTGCCAGTCCAGCTTGGGCAGGGTGATCAGCGTGAGGTTGTCTGGGGACAGGTCTTTCGCGTAGGCCTGCAGCGCCGCGCCGCCATCCTTGCCCGGCTTGCCGGACGGGATGCGCAGCTCGATCAGCTTCTTGTCGCCGAACAGGCTCATGGCCTGGTTGGCGGCCAGCAGCTCGCCCCATTTGAAATTGCGTTCCACCGTCAGCACGTCGCGCTCGGAATAGCCTTGCGCGCGGGCCGCGCGGCGGATCTTGTCGGCCGCCTCCAGCGCCAGCAGATGCTCGTCGCTGGTGATGACGTACAGCGGCGCCAGCGTCTTGGCGACGTGGGCGTCCAGGGCGTCGGCGCGCAGCTGCATGGCGGCCGGCCTTAGCGGACCACCGGCGCGGCCGGCGTGCCGCTGCCGGTGGCGTCCGGGGTGCCCAGCACGCCCGGCAGCACGCCGGACGGCGTTGGCGCCGGGGCCGGCGCGCCCGGCTTGATGGCGGCCATGCGGCGCATCATCTGCTGCACCAAGTCGGTCTGCATGTCCTTGTACAGCAGGGCTTCCTCCTGCTCCTTCGCCAGCAGCTGGTCTTCCTTGAACTCGATCGGGCGGCCCAGCGTGATCTGGGTCGGCGCCAGCAGTTCGTTGCCGCCCTTGTCGGTGACGCGGAACACGATGTTATAGGTCAGCAGGTATTCGCGCACGCGGCCATTGCTGTTCAACGACAGGATGGACTTGCTGCGCGTCTTTTCCGGATCGGTGATCACTTCGATCACGCCGTCCGCCTCGCGCGCCGAGGCGGCGACGCTGGTGTGGCCGTTGGCGCGGATATTGCGCTTCAGGTCGATCGCCAGCGGCGACGACTCCGGCAAGCTCACATACAGGGCGTTGAACGGCAGCGTGTAATTGCCGCTCGAGCCGCGCAGGTGGAAGCCGCAGCCGGTGGCGGCGGCGGCCAGCGCGCTGGCCAGCACGATGTTGCGCAGGGTTTTCAGGGTCGTCGCCATGTGTGCCTTACACCACGATGTTAACCAGCTTGCCCGGCACCACGATGACCTTCTTCGGCGCGCCTTCCAGGAACTTCTGCACGCTTTCCTCGGCCAGCGCGGCGGCTTCGATGGCCGCCTTGTCGGCCGCCTTCGGCACCTTCACCGAGCCGCGCAGCTTGCCGTTTACCTGGATCATCAGCTCGATCTCGGACTGCTCCAGCGCGGCCGGGTCGACCTGCGGCCAGGCCGCATCCAGGATGTCGCCCGCGAAGCCCATCTCCTGCCACAGTACATGGGTGATGTGCGGCGCCACCGGGTTCAGCAGGCGCAGGAAGATGGCGTAGCCTTCGGCCAGCACCGCCGGCTCCACGGCCTTGGCCGACTCCAGGGTGTTCAGCATCTTCATGCAGGCCGACACCACGGTGTTGTACTGGATGCGCTTGATGTCGTAGTCGGCCTGCTGCAGCACCTTGTGCAGTTCGCGGCGCAGGGTCTTGCCCTCGTCGGTGGCGGCGGCGGCCAGCAGCGGCGAGCCGGCGGTGCGGATCGCCTCGCGCTGGGCGAAGCCGAAGTTCCACACGCGCTTCAGGAAGCGGTTGGCGCCTTCCACGCCGGAGCCGGACCATTCCAGGGTCTGCTCGGGCGGCGAGGCGAACATGGTGAACAGGCGCGCGGTGTCGGCGCCGTACTGCTCGATCTGCGCCTGCGGGTCGATGCCGTTGTTCTTCGACTTGGACATCTTCTCGGTGCCGCCGATGTGCACCGGCTGGCCGTCGGCACGCAGCACGGCCGATACTGGGCGGCCGCGGTCGTCGGTGGTCAGTTCCACGTCGGCCGGGTTGAACCAGGTCTTCTTGCCGGCCGCGTCTTCGCGGTAGTAGGTTTCGTTCAGCACCATGCCCTGGGTCAGCAGGTTGACGAACGGCTCGTCGAACTTGACCAGGCCGAAGTCGCGCATGACTTTGGTCCAGAAGCGCGCGTACAGCAGGTGCAGCACGGCGTGCTCGATGCCGCCGATGTACTGGTCCATCGGCATCCAGTAGTCGTTGCGCGCGTCGACCATGGCCGCATCGCTGCCCGGCGAGGTATAGCGCATGTAGTACCAGCACGAGTCGACGAAGGTGTCCATGGTGTCGGTCTCGCGGCGCGCCGGCTTGCCGCATTTCGGGCAGTCGCACTTCAAGAACGCTTCATGCTTGTTCAGCGGGTTGCCGGTGCCGTCCGGCACGCAGTCTTCCGGCAGCACGACCGGCAGGTCCTTCTCCGGCACTGGCACGGCGCCGCAGGACTCGCAGTGGATCATCGGGATCGGGGTGCCCCAGTAGCGCTGGCGCGAAATTCCCCAGTCGCGCAGGCGGAAGGTGGTCTTCTTCTCGCCCAGGCCCTTGGCGGCCAGGTCGGCGGCGATGGCTTCCAGCGCTTCGTTGTAGCGCAGGCCGTCGTACTTGCCGGAGTTGGTCACCACGGATACGGCCTTGTCGCCGTACCATTCCTGCCAGGCTTCGTCGCTGTAAGCCTGGCCTTCGGCGGCGATCACCTGCTTGATCGGCAGATTGTATTTTTTCGCGAAGGCGAAGTCGCGCTCGTCGTGCGCCGGCACGCCCATCACGGCGCCGTCGCCGTAGGTCATCAGGACGTAGTTGCCGATCCAGACTTCGACTTGTTCGCCGGTCAGCGGGTGAGTCACGAACAGGCCGGTCGGCATGCCCTTCTTCTCCATGGTCGCCATGTCGGCTTCAATCACGGAGCCCATCTTGCATTCGGCGATGAAGGCTTGCAGTTCCGGCTTGTCCTGCGCGGCGTGGGCGGCCAGCGGGTGCTCGGCGGCCACCGCGCAGAAGGTCACGCCCATCACGGTGTCGGGACGGGTGGTGAACACGTACAGCTTGCCGTCGTTGATCAGCTGGCCGTCGTTGCCCTTGATCTGGTGCGGGAAGGCGAAGCGCACGCCGGTGCTCTTGCCGATCCAGTTCGACTGCATGATGCGCACGCGCTCAGGCCAGCCCGGCAGCTTGTTGTCGACGTAGTCCAGCAGCTCTTCGGCGTAGTCGGTGATGCGGATGTAGTACATCGGGATTTCGCGCTTTTCGATCAGCGCGCCGGAACGCCAGCCGCGGCCATCGACCACCTGCTCGTTGGCCAGCACGGTCTGGTCGATCGGGTCCCAGTTCACGGTGCCGGTCTTCTGGTAGATGATGCCCTTCTCCAGCATCTTCAGGAACATCCACTGGTTCCACTTGTAGTACTCCGGCTTGCAGGCCGCCATTTCGCGCGACCAGTCAATCGCCAGGCCCATCGACTCCATCTGCTCTTTCATGTGGTCGATGTTGGAGTAGGTCCACTTTGCCGGCGGCACGTTGTTGGCCATGGCCGCGTTTTCGGCCGGCATGCCGAAGGCGTCCCAGCCCATCGGCATCAGCACGTTGTAGCCGTTCATGCGCAGGTAGCGGTACATCACGTCATTGATCGTATAGTTGCGCACGTGGCCCATGTGCAGCTTGCCCGATGGGTAAGGCAGCATGGAGCAAGCGTAATACTTGCCTTTTGGGAAACGTGGGTCGTTTTCGACCGCTTTGTAGGCGTCGATCGCCTTCCAGTGCGATTGGGCGGCTTTTTCGACGTCTGCTGGACTATATTTTTCTTGCATGATGGAGCGCACTAAAATTGGTGGATATGAACCCTTCATTATAACAATGCATTGGTGCGGCGCGTCAGAATGAAGTCAATATGAGATATCAGGAATTCCCGCCCCCGCCGGGGCTGGCCGGGCTGGTCGATTGCCTGTGGCTGTCGGAGACCGACGCCGGGCCGTCCAGCGCGCCGGTCTCGCACCGCGTGCTGCCGGATAACCGCACCGATATCCTGTGGCAGGACAATGGGGCGGCTTTCTTTGTGGGCATGATGAGCACTTGGTTCGATGTGCCGGCGGCGCGTCGCCTGCGTACCGTGGCCGTGCGCTTCCGGGCGGGCGCGGCCAGCCTGTTCCTGGGCCCCTTGCCGCTGGCGGGGCTGGTCGATAGCCGCGCTGACCTGGACCTGCTGTGGGGGCGCTCGGCGGCCGACCGCCTGGCCGATGCGCTGTGGTCGGTGGCGCGCAGCGATGCGGAGCGCCTGGCGATGCTGGCGGATGCCCTTTACGCCCGCCTGGCCCTTGCTCCACCCGGCGCGCGCGCCGCCACCGCCCTCGCCAGCCGCGTGGCCGCAGCATCTTCCGCCGCCTCGCCTGTCGCTTCGCCCGTCACCTCGCCTGTCGCTTCGCCCGTCGCCTCGCCTGTCGCTTCGCCCGTCACCTCGCCTGTCGCTTCGCCCGTCGCCTCGCCTGTCGCCCTGTCCCTCGCCTCGTCCGCAGCGGCGCCCGGCCTGGCGCTGGCCCTGCACGCTGTGGCCCGGCTGGAAGCCTGCGGCGGCGCCCTACGCGTCGAGGAGCTGGCCGCGGCGCTGGGCGTGTCGCGCCAATACCTGGCGGCCCAGTTCCGCGACCATGTCGGCCTGTCGCCCAAACTGTTCGCCCGCATCTGCCGCTTCCGCAGCGCCCGCGCCGCGGCCCTGGCCGCCACACCCGGCCCCCACGGCCGCGACTGGGCCGGTCTCGCCCTCGACAGCGGCTACTTCGACCAGTCCCACCTGATCCGCGACTTCCACGACTTCACCGGCACCTCGCCCGACGCCTATATAGGGAGGGGGTGAGCCTCGACGCAGTGTCGGGAGAAAGTGGGATTTTTGGCTGAAATTGGCCTGACCAGTACGGGATTTTTATCGAAAAATCGGGAACAAATGGGATTTTGCTTGTCTAAGTACAAAAATCCCATTTGGAGGGCCGAAAATCGTCAAAAATCCCGTACTGGTCAGGCCAATTTTGACCAAAAATCCCACTTTCTCCCGAGGGAGGCAATCGTGACACCCAATGTATGCATCGCCATCGCACCGCGCACCCTGCGCGCCCTGATGGACTTCCAGCGCGACCATTGCAAAGAAGGCGAGCTGTGCGAGCTGGCCGACCAGGCCATCCACGACTGGCTCGCGCACCAGCTCGAACTTGCCAAACCGGCCGGCCAGCGCGGCTACTTCTGGAAAGCGCTCTTCCTGCCCGACGGCACGCGGCTCCGGATTGCCAGCCACGCCACCACCCGCTACGCCGCCATTGTGGGAGACGACCTGGTCTACAACGCCATGTGCATGTCTCCCAACCAGTTTGCCCAGCACGCAATCGGCACCGTCCATAATGCCTGGAGCGCGATCTACATCCAGATGCCGGGCGAACGCACATGGACGCAAGCGCAACGGCTGCGCCGCGCCCTGCAAGAGCAGGAACGCCTGGCCAGCCTGCCGCACTTCCGGCCGCGCCAGGAGCCGCCCGCCGCGCCCGCCGCGCCGCCACGAGCGCCGCAGACGGCGTTGCCACCGGCGGCACGCCCGCTGCCGCAAAGCGTCCTGCTGGCCCCACAGTTGCGGCACGACTGCCCCGAGCGGCGCCATGCCTACCGGCGCGCCGAAGACCTGCTGCTCGACTGAGTTTCCATTTTTCCAATCGCAGCGGCGGCGGGCGTGGCAAGATGCGGGCATCGCTACCACCATAGAGGAGAACAGCATGATCAAAGGTTTGCGCACCGCCATCTACCCCACCCCCGACCTGCAGGCTGGCAAGGAGTGGTACAGCAAGGTATTCCAGAAAGAACCCTACTTCGACCAGCCGTTCTACGTGGGTTTTGAGATCGGCGGCTTTGAGCTTGGCCTGCTGCCAGACAGCAAGCCCGGCCTGACCGGCACCCAGGTGTACTGGGGCGTGGACGACATTGAAAAGGAAGTCGAGCGCATCGTCGCTCTGGGAGCAAGCGCTCACTCCAAGATTGAAGACGTGGGCGAAGGCATCCGCGTGGTCGACCTGGCCGACCCGTTCGGCAACATCCTCGGCCTGATCCAGAATCCCCACTTCGACAAGGCCAAGGTCGAGTAAGAACGCGCGGCCGTGGCCAGGCGGCGCGGGGGCGCCTGTGATAACATGCGCCCCTTCCGCCCTCAGAAAGTCATGCCATGCGCAAGCGTAACAACAAAGCCATCCTGATCAAGACGCCCGACCAGGTCGAAAGCGCGCGCGTGGCCGGCCAGCTGGCGGCCGACGTCCTCACCTTCATCGCCCCGCACGTCAAGCCGGGCGTCAGCACCGCCCAGCTGGACAAGCTGTGCAACGACTACATCGTCAACACGCTGAAGGTGATCCCGGCCAATGTCGGCTATGGCGGCTTTACCGGCACCGTCTGCACCTCGGTCAACGAGGTGGTGTGCCACGGCATCCCGACCCCGAAGAAAGTGCTGAAGGACGGCGACATCATCAACATCGACGTGGCCGTGATCAAGGACGAATGGTTTGGCGACACCAGCCGCATGTACTACGTCGGCACCCCGTCCAAGGCGGCGCAGAAGCTGTGCGAGGTGACCTATGACGCCATGTGGGCCGGCATCCGCGCCGTGAAACCGGGCGCGCGCCTGGGCGATGTGGGGCATGCGATCCAGAAGCTGGCCGAGGCGGCCGGCTACAGCGTGGTGCGCGATTACTGCGGGCATGGCATCGGCATGGTGTACCACGAGGATCCGCAGGTGCTGCACTATGGGAAACCGGGGACTGGCATGGTGCTGGAGCCGGGCATGGTGTTCACCATCGAGCCGATGATCAACGCGGGCAAGCATCCGACGCGCGCGCTGCCGGATGGCTGGACGGTCGTTACCGCCGACCGCTCGCTGTCGGCGCAGTGGGAGCATATGGTGGCGGTGACTGAAACCGGCTTTGATGTGCTGACGCTGGCGCCGGGCGAGCAACCCCGGTAAGCCGGGGTCTGACCCAAGGGTCAGACCCTGTCGGCGCAGCGGCCAACGGCTTCGGCACACCAGGGGTCTGACCCTTGGGTCAGACCCCGCCTTACCGGGTTTAGCGCAACGTCAGCTTCAACGCCGGCTTCTCGCCGTAGTCCTCATAGCGCTCATTGATCCCGCCGACGCAGAAGGAAACCTCCTCCAGCAAGTCAGCCGGCATCTTCTTCGCATCGGTGATGACAATCTCCAGCACCTCATTCGGCTTCAGCTTGAAGCGCGTCATATTGTCATCATCGCGCAGGTAGGACAGGCAATCGACCCAGGCATCGATGGTCGCGCTATAGCCGGACGGGAACCCGAGTTCCGCCTGGCACGCCGCATGGAATGCAGCCTCATCGCCGATCACGGCGCCGTTCAGGGTGGCAGTAGCCATTATTTCTTTTCCTTCGGATCGGTGACAAACCCCAGGCGGGTCAGGCCGTGCGACTGCGCCGCCGCCATCACCTGTGCCACCACTTCATAGCGGGTATCCTTGTGCGCCCGCAGCTGCAGCTCCGGCTGCGGCGACAGTCCCGCCGCCTGCGCCAGGCGCTGTTCCAGCCCTCCCGGCGGCAAGGCTTCGTTATTCCAGTAAATCGTCCCGGCCGCATCGATCGCAATCGACACCGCCTCGCCTTCCTGCGGCACGGCCTTGGCCTGCGCCTTCGGCAGTTCCAGCTGCACCGCATTGGTAAACATCGGCGCGCTGATGATAAAGATCACCAGCAGCACCAGCATCACATCCACCATCGGCGTGACATTGATGTCCGCCATGGATTCGCGCTGCCGGTGGTGGTTGAAGGCGCCGAAGGCCATGGCCTCACCCCTTGCTCAGGTAAGCGTGCAGGTCGTGCGCGAACGCATCGAGCTCGGACAGCGTGATGCGGTTGACGCGGTTAAAACCGTTATACGCCAGCACCGCCGGAATCGCCACCACCAGGCCGACGCCGGTCATGATCAGCGCCTCGCCCACCGGGCCGGCCACCTTGTCGATCTGCACCGTGCCGGACGACGACACCGCCGCCAGCGCATGGTAAATGCCCCACACGGTGCCCAGCAGCCCGACAAAGGGCGCGGTGGAGGCGATCGACGCCAGCAGCGTCAGGCCGGTTTCCAGCCGCGTGGTCGAGGCATGAATGGCGTCGCGCAGTACGCGCGTGGCCTGCTCGCTACGCCCCATCTCGGCGGCGATGCTGCCGGTCTTGGCGCGCGCCAGCTGGCCGGCCGCCGCGTGCGCCACGGCCGCGAAAATCCCTTCCTGGTCGCGCGCCGCCATCAGGGCCACGCCATCGGCCACGCTCGGCGCATCCCAGAACGCCTGCACCGCCGGCGCCGCGCGCCGGATGCGCCAGGCGGCCCAGCCCTTCCACAGGATGAAGAACCAGGACGCCAGCGACATCGCCAGCAGCAGGTAAGCCACGCCGTGGCTGATCGCGTCGCCGCGTTCCCAGTAGCTGGCGAAGGTGAAGTGCTCCATCAGCCGTTCAGGCCCAGCACGTCGTACATGTCGTACAGGCCGGTCTTCTTATCGGCCAGGAACTGCGCCGCGCGCAGCGAGCCGTTGGCGTAGTGCTGGCGCGAAGACGACTTGTGGCTGATCTCGATGCGCTCGCCCTCGGTGGCGAACATCACGGTATGGTCGCCGATGATGTCGCCGCCGCGCACGGTGGCAAAGCCGATCTGCGACGGCTCGCGCGGGCCGGTCACGCCTTCGCGCGCGAACACGCCGACCTTCTTCAGGTCGCGCCCCAGCGCGTCGGCGATCACCTCGCCCATTTTCAGCGCGGTGCCGGACGGCGCATCGACCTTGTGGCGGTGGTGCGCCTCGATGATCTCGATGTCGTAGCCGATGTCGAACTGCTTGGCCGCGAACTCCAGCAGCTTCAGGGTCACGTTCACGCCCACGCTCATGTTCGGCGCGAACACGATGGCGGTCTTCTCGGCCGCCTTGGCGATGGCTGCCTTGCCGGCCTCGTCGAACCCGGTGGTGCCGATCACCAGCTTCACGCCATGCTCGGCGCAGTAAGCCAGGTGCTCCAGCGTGCCTTCCGGGCGGGTGAAGTCGATCAGCACGTCGGCGCCGGCCAGGCCGGTGGCCAGGTCGGCCGTCACGGCCACGCCGGCCGGCTGGCCGGTGAAGGCGGCCGCATCCTGGCCCAGGGCCGGCGAGCCGGCGCGGTCCAGGGCGCCGGCCAGGCGCGCGTCGGGCGCCGCCTGCACCGCCTCGATCAGCATATGGCCCATGCGGCCGCTGGCGCCGGCGATGGCGATATTCAATTGCGTCATGCTCTATCCTTTATTGCTTCTGGCCCGATTCCTGGCCACCCGGCAGCGGCGCCTTGCCCGGCGCCGCGTTGTCCTTGGCCGCCTCGGCCTTCTTGAATGCCTTGATCGGGCCGGCGATGCGCGCGATGTATTCCTGCTCGGTCGGCAGGTTGCCGCCTTCGAAGCGCTCGACCTTGTCGTCCTTATCGAAATACACCACCACCGTGCTGGTGGTCAGCTCGCCGTTGCCCTTGGCCAGGCGGAACGGGTAGTCCCAGCGCTGGGCGTGGAAGGGGTCGGCCATCAGCGGGGTGCCGAGCAGGAATTTCACCTGGTCCTTGCCCATGCCGGTTTTGAGCTGGGCCAGCATTTCCTGCGACACGAAGTTGCCCTGCTGGATGTCGGGGCGGTAGGGCGAGAAGAACCACAGGAATTTCTGCACCTGGGTGATGGTGGTGGTCTGGGCGCCCTTGGCCGCCTCGACCGGGGCCACCGGGGCCGGCGCGCTGGCGCAGGCGGCCAGCAAGGCCGCCGCCAGCAGCGGCGTGCTACGTTGCAACAAAGACAGCGGGGTGAGACGCATGGTATGAAACCTCAATTCCGTGAGCAGAAGTGCCTAAAACGCTATATCATAAAGCACTTCCCGCAACTGACGTTAGCAAACATGAGTAACAGCCCTACCGACCTGAAGGCTTCCGGCCTCAAGGCGACCCTGCCACGCCTGAAGATCCTCGATATTTTCCAGAGCAGCCCCGTGCGCCATTTGACGGCGGAAGACGTGTACAAGCTGCTGCTGGCGGAGAATATGGATGTCGGCCTGGCCACCGTGTACCGCGTGCTGACCCAGTTCGAGCAGGCCGGCCTGCTCAACCGCAACCATTTCGAGAGCGGCAAGGCGATTTTCGAGCTGAACGAAGGGTCGCACCACGACCACCTGGTGTGCCTCGACTGCGGCCGCGTGGAAGAATTCGTCGACGAAGAGATTGAAAAGCGCCAGCAGCGCATCGCCGCCGAGCGCGGCTTCAAGATCGCCGAGCACGCGCTGGCGATTTACGGCAGCTGCATCAAAGACCAGTGCCCGCATAAGCATTAAAAAATGGGGAAAAAAAATGGGGACGTACCCCATTTAATTGGCAACTTTTCCCCGCAGGGAAAAAGTTGCCAATTAAATGGGGTACGTCCCCATTTTTTTCCATTTTTTTGTTACTGGTTGCTCAGGGCATTCGACAGCAGGCGCGAGGTAATGTCCACGATCGGGATTACGCGCTCGTATGCCATGCGGGTCGGGCCGATCACGCCCAGGGTGCCGACGATCTTGCCGTTTGCCTCGTAGGGCGCGGTCACCACGCTCATTTCATCCATCGGCACCAGCTGCGATTCGCCGCCGATGAAAATCTGCACGCCGGAGGCCTTGGAGGAGACGTCGAGCAGCTGCATCAAGCCGGTTTTCTGCTCGAACAGGTCGAACATGGCGCGCAGCGAGGACATGTTCGAGGACAGGTCGCTCACCGACAGCAGGTTGCGCTCGCCGGCAATCACCATGTCTTCGGCCGATTCGGCCATCGCCTCGCTGCCGGCCTCCACCGCCGCCTGCATCAGGCGCCCCATGTCGTCGCGCAGCTGGCGCAGCTCGCCTTGCAGGCGGCCGCGCACGTCGTCGAACGACAGGCCGGAGTAGTGCTGGTTGATGAAATTGGCCGACTGCTGCAGCTGGGCCGGCGTGTAATCGACGTCGGTCAGCAGGATGCGGTTCTGCACATCGCCCGAGGGCGCGACGATCACCAGCAGCACGCGCTTTTCGCCCAGGCGCAGGAATTCGATTTGCTGGAACACCGACTCGTGGCGCGGCGCCAGCACCACGCCGGCGAACTGGGTCAGCGAGGACAGCATCTGGGCCGCGTTGGCGATCAGCTTCTGCGGCTGCGGCGAGGCGGCGCGCAGGCCGGCCTGCACCGCGCTTTCGTCGATATGCTGCACCGTGAGCAGGGTGTCGACGAAGATGCGGTAGCCGCGCGGGGTCGGGATGCGGCCGGCCGAGGTGTGCGGGCTGGCGACATAGCCCTGCTCCTCCAGGTCCGCCATCACGTTGCGGATGGTGGCCGGCGACAGCTCCAGGCCGGACAGCTTGGACAGCGCGCGCGAGCCGACCGGCTGGCCGTCGGCGATATAGCGCTCGACCAGGGCTTTGAGCAGGGTTTGGGCACGGGTATCGAGATGCATACGTCTATTCTGCCAACTGTTGTTCCAGCCACGCAAGCAGTTCGTCGAGCGTGGCGCAAATCGCGTCCGGCTGCGGCGCGCCCGGCGGCAGGGCCGCGCCGTGCCGGTTCATCCACACCGCGCGCAGGCCGGCGCCCTGCGCCCCCGCCACATCCAGCGCCAGGTCGTCGCCGACGTAGACCGCGTCGTGCGGCGCCACGCCCAGCGCCTGGCAGGCGGCGCGGAAAATGCCGGGGTCCGGCTTGGCGGCGCCGAAATGGGCGGCCGCCAGCGATACCTCAAAATGGTGGGCCAGGCCGATAACTTCAAGGTCGGCATTGCCATTGCTGATGGTGCCCAGCTGCACATGCTGGCGCAGCTTGAGCAGGCCCGGCAGCACGTCGTCGTACGGCGTGACGGCATTGCGCGCGGCGAAAAAGTGCGCCATGGCGCCGTCGACGTGGCCGGCCGCCTCGCCCGCCGCGGCGAAGGCCGCCTGCAGGCTGGCGCGGCGCAGCTTGCCCAGGTCGATCAGCAGTTCGGGCTGGGCCGCCGCCAGTTCGGCGCGGTGCGCGCGCAGGGCCTCGATCGACCAGGCCGCCGCCACTTTGGGCGCATGCGCGGCGAGCCAGGCGTGCAGGGTCACTTCCGCCTCGGCAATGACGGGCGCGATCGGCCACAGGGTATCGTCCAGGTCAAACAGGATGGCTTTGGGCTTCATGGCGGCCATTGTACCAAGCCCGGTTGCACCCTGTTACAAGGGAAATGCGGGCCGGATCGGCTAAAGACGGGGCAAATGCACTAAAATAGGCGCCGATTTGAACGGCGCCGACGCGCGAAACCGACTGGAGAACGTGGAATGAAGAGTAAGTATCTGCCTGCCGCCGCAGCCCTGCTGTGCGCCGCCGGCCTGGCCGCCTGTGGCGGCAGCGGCAACGGCAGCATGCGCCTGGATGTCCAGGTACTGGGCCTGGACCGCACCGGCCTGGTGCTGCTGAACAATGGCGGCGACGAGCTGGTCGTGACCGGCACCGGCATCGCCAGCTTCAAGACCCTGCTGCCGCCGGATGCGCCCTTCAACGTCTCGATCAAGAAGGCGCCGGACGGCGTGGATTGCAAGATTGCCAACAATACCGGCAAGATCAACTACTACTCTTACCAGCAAACCGTGGTCACCTGCACCGCCGTGCCACAAGTGCTGGGCGGCAAAGCGATCAACCTGAAAGGTGACGGCCTGGTGCTGGCCAATGGCGCGCTGACGGTGGGCGTCCTGGCCAACAAGACCAATCCGGGCGCCGACGTGAACTGGACCTTCCCCACCAAGATTGGCAACGGCGCCCCGTATGGCGTGACCGTGCTGTCGCAGCCGGCCGGCCAGAGCTGCAGCGTCACCAACGGCACTGGCACCATTCCGCTGAACTTAGACGTCGACACTGTGATCGTTACCTGCCAATAAATTAGGATTCCCGATGAAAGCAAAACTTTTTGGCGCCGCCCTGCTGGCGCTTGCCGTGGCCGGCTGTGGTGGCAAGGCCAGCTTCACGATCAGCGGCACCATTTACGGCCTGGCCAATGAAGGCCTGGTGCTGCAAAACAATGGCGGCGATCCGCTCAAGGTCGCGTCCGGCGCCACCACCTTCAGCTTCCCCAACAGCATTTCCTACGGCACCATGTACAACGTGACGGTGAAGGAAAACCCGCAGCACATGACGTGCAGTCCGGCGGGCAGCACCGGCCAGGGCTCGGCCGGCCATACCACCAGCATCAACGTGGTCATCAACTGCACCCAGAACAGCTATACCCTGGGCGGCACGGTGGAAGGCCTGACCGGTACCGGCCTGACCGTGATCAATGGCAGCTTCGGCAACCAGGTCACCATCACCCCCTTGGCCACGGTCTTCAACATGGGCAAGATTCCGGTCGGCCAAGCGTACGGCCTGGCCATCCTCACGCAGCCGAAGGACCAGGTCTGCACGCTGGTCGATGGCAGCGGCGTGATGGGTGACGACGACCGCCTGAACGTCAAGATCGTCTGCAAGTGATATAAGGTGGAGGAATAACTGGGATTCCAAAAATAAATTGGAACAATATGCCGCGACGCAGCATACTAAACCCGTCTCCTCCACTTCTTAACAAGAAATGGATTTAACCCGCTCCCTGAGCGGGTTTTTTTTTGCCTTAGACCGGCAGGTTGGCCAGGGCGACGTAGGCTTCGACCGGGACGGTTTCCGGGCGGTCGCCCGGGTTGATGCCGGCCGCTTCCAGCTGTTCCGGGGTGAACATGCCGGCCACGCAGTTGCGGATCACCTTGCGCCGCTGCGAGAACGCTTTCTGCACCACCGCTTCCAGGCGCGCCGGGTCGCAGGCCAGCGGCTGCTCGATCGGCACCATGCGCACGATGGCCGAGTCGACTTTGGGCGGCGGGTCGAACGCTTCCGGCGGCACGATGAACAGCAGCTCCATGCGGTAGCGCCATTGCAGCATCACCGACAGGCGGCTGTAGGCCTTGGTGCCGGGTTCGGCCACCATGCGCTCCACCACTTCCTTTTGCAGCATGAAGACCTGGTCCTGCACCTGCGGCGCGAATTCGGCCAGGTGGAACAGCAGGGGCGAGGAAATGTTGTACGGCAGGTTGCCGACCACGCGCAGCTTCCTGCCCGCCGGCACCGGGATGTAGCCGAAGTCGAACTTGAGGGCGTCGCCGGCGTGGATGGTGAGCTTGGCGCGCGGGTAGCGCTGCTCCAGGCGCGCCACCAGGTCGCGGTCCAGTTCCACCACGTGCATATGGGGCAGCGATTTGAGCAGCAGGTCGGTCATGGCCGCCAGGCCGGGGCCGATTTCCACCATGGTGTCGTCGGGGCGCGGGTCGATGGCGTCGATGATGTTGCCCAGCACGGTGTCGTCGTGCAGGAAGTTCTGGCCGAAGCGTTTGCGGGCGATGTGTTTCATGTTCTGTCTTTCTTAGGGGCGGCGGGCCTGCACCATGTGCAGGGCGGCTTCCAGCGCGGCCTGCATGCTGGCGCAGTCGGCGTGGCCGAGGCCTTGCGCCGCCAGGTCGAGCGCGGTGCCGTGGTCGACCGAGGTGCGGATCAGCGGCAGGCCGAGGGTGATGTTGACGCCGTGGCCGAAGGTGGCGTATTTCAGCACCGGCAGGCCCTGGTCGTGGTACATGGCCAGCACGCAGTCGGCGTCCTGCAGGTATTTGGGCTGGAACAGGGTATCGGCCGGGTACGGGCCGCGGGCGTCGATGCCGCGCGCCCGGGCCGCTACCAGGGCGGGGGTGATGGTGTCGATTTCTTCGCGGCCCAGGTAGCCGTTTTCGCCGGCGTGCGGGTTGAGGCCGGCCACCAGGATGCGCGGCGCGGCGATGCCGAACTTGCGGCGCAGGTCGGCGTCGAGGATGTCCAGGGTCTGCCCCAGGCTGTCGATGGTCAACGCGGCGCTGACGTCTTTCAGCGGCAGGTGGGTGGTGGCCAGGGCGACGCGCAGCGGCGGCGGCGGCGCTGCGCCGGCGCTGCCGTGCGGCTGGCCGGCCAGCATCATGACCACGCGCGGCGTACCGGTCTGCTCGGCGAAGTATTCGGTGTGGCCGGTGAAGGCGACGCCGGCGTCGTTGATGGTGGATTTCTGCACCGGCGCGGTGGCGACGGCGTCGAACCAGCCGGCGCGCACGCCTTCGATGGCGGCGTCCAGGGTGGCCAGCACGTAGCGGCCGTTTTCCTTGTCCAGCACGCCCGGCCGCACGTGGGCGCCGAGCGGGATGTCGAGCGCGCACAGACGGTCGGCGCCGAAGTGCGGCAGGCCGGCATTGCGCGCCGCCATGGTGCTGACGGCGCTGATGCGGATCTCGGGATCGATATCGGCGGCCGTCATGGCCAGGAAGGCGGCGTCGCCCACCAGCACGGCGTCGACCTGCTGCCGCAGGGCCCAGGCGGCGCGGATGGCGATCTCGGGCCCGATGCCGGCCGGTTCGCCGGTGGTGATGGCGACGCGCGGTCGGCTCATGCTGTCTCCTCCTGGTTTACTTCAGCGATTCGTCGCGGAACTCGACGTAGGCGCGGTCGCGCACCTGGCGCTGCCAGTCCTCGATCGCCTCCACCAGCTTGCGCTCGCGCAGGGCGTTGCGGGCGGCGGCGCGCTGCTTCTCTTTCGAGACGTCGTCGGCCTTGCGCTCGAGCACTTCGATCAGGTGGTAGCCGAAGGCGGTTTCCACCGGCTCCGACACCTGGCCCACTTTCAGGCTGTCCACCGCGCGCTCGAATTCGGGCAGCGAGTCGCCCGGCGCCAGCCAGCCCAGGTCGCCGCCCTTGGCGGCCGAATCCTGCGAGTGCACGCGCGCCAGCTCGTCGAACTTGGCGGCCTTGTTGTCGATGCGCTGCTTCAGTTCCAGCAGCTTGCGTTTGACTTCGGCCGCGTTCTGGGTCGGGGTCACTTTCAGCAGGATGTGGCGCACGTGGGTCTGCTGCACGGTTTCCGCCGCCTGCGCGTCGGCCAGGCTGCGCTTGTCGACCAGCTTCAGGATGTGGAAGCCGGCCGCGCTGCGGATGATCGGCGTCACCTGGCCCGGCTTCAGCTTGCCCAGCGCTTCGGCGAACAGCGGCGGCAGCGCGCTGCTCGGGCGCCAGCCGACGGCGCCGCCCTGCAGCGCGTCGGAGGCGTCGGAATAGGTGGCGGCCATCTTGCCGAAGTCGGCGCCGGTGCGCAGCTGGCGCGCCACTTCCTCGGCGCGCTTCTGGCGCTGGGCGATCACGTCCGGCGTGGCGTTTTCCGGGATGCGCACCATCAGCTGCGCGATGTTCAGCTCGAACTGCTCGGCCGCCGCGGCTTTCTCCGTTGCGATGAAGCCGTCCACTTCCGCTTCCGAGATATTGATCTTGTTGTCCACCTCGTACTCGCGCAGGCGCTGCATCACGATTTCCTCGCGGATCTCCTCGCGGAAGGCGGCGAAGGTGGTGCCTTCCTTTTCCATCTGGTTGCGCAGCTGCTGCACCGTCATCTTCTGCTGCTCGGCGATGCGGCCGATGGCGCGGTCCAGCATATTGTCGTCGACCCGCACGCCCATCTCCTTGGCCAGCTGCAGCTGGGCGCGCTCGATGATCATGCGCTCCAGGATCTGGCGGCGCAGGTCGGCCGCATCGGGCAGCGCCATCTTCTGCTGCTGCATGCGCGCCACGATGGTGGCCACGCGCTCGTTCAGCTCGCGCTGGGTGATCACTTCATCGTTGACGATGACGGCGATGGCGTCGATCGGCGTGTTGGCCGACTGGCCCGGCGGCGTGAAGCCCTTGGACGCTGGCGCCGCCGGCTTGGCGGGTGCGGCCGGCTTGGCGCCTTGCGCCAGGGCCGGGACGGCGAGGGAAGCACACAGCAGGGCAACAGCTAATTTGATCGGGTGCATAATCTGAAACGCTCTTGTATCAGTGGTGGAAAAGTCGAAAGCTTAACGGATGCCTTCATTCACGCGACGATAGCCGGGGATGCTGTTCTTCAGCACCTCCAGCGGGTTGCCGATACCGAATTTGGACAGGCCGTTCAGCTCCAGCTGGAAGAAGAACTGGGTCGAAGTCTTGTTGGCGGTGGTGACGAAGCGCTGCGCGCCGGCGCGGAACACCCAGCAATCGCAGTTGTACTCGACCCCCACCACGCTCTCCAGCACCTTGTGGTCGCGCAGCGAATAGGACACGCGGCCCACGCCGAACCACTTGGCCGACAGCGGCCACTGGGTCGACAGGTCGGCGTTCTTGAAGCTGTCGCGCACATAGCGGTAGCCGGCATTGAACACCTTGTAGGCGCCCGGCGTGTACTGCAGGGTCATGTTGGAGGTGGTGACCTTGCTGGTGCTCGGGTTGTACTGCAGCGCGCTGTCCACGCCCCACGATTCGGAGATGCGGCCGGTGGCGGCCAGCAGCATGTCGGAACGGCTGCTGTTGACCGGCGTGCTCTGGTCGATCTGCACGCGCTGGTCGGCGAAGTAGAAGCGCTGGCCGAACGCCAGGCGCAGGCGCTCGGCGCCGCTGCTCTCCAGGAAGCGCGACACCACGGCCGCCGTCACCTGGTTGGCGTCGCCGATGCGGTCGGAGCCGACGAAGCGGTTTTCGCGGAAGATCTGGGCGAAGTTGAAGGTCGACACCGCGGTGTCGAAGTTCGGGAACGGGTCCTGCTCGCGGTACGGGGTGTACACGTAGAACAGGCGCGGCTCCAGGGTCTGGGTCAGGGTGCGCCCGCCCAGCCTGGCGTCGCGCTCGAATACCAGGCCCGAATCGAGCGAGAAGGTGGGCACCGCGCGGTCCAGCGAGCGCGCCGCGTCCTTGCCGTGCGCGTCGAGCTGGTAGGCGCTGGCGTTGAGCATCAGCTTGGGCGTCACGAAATAGGACGGGCCGATGATCGGGTAGCTCACCTGCGGCACCGCCACCAGGCGGCTGCCCTTGAGCAGGTCCGGGTGCCAGAAGCGCGTCAGCTCGGCATCGACCTGCCAGTCGAAGCCGCCCACGTCGTAGCGCGCCGCGTGCAGGTTGATGGCCGGCAGGCGGTCGTACGGGCGCGTCACGAACAGGCTCTTGTCGCCGTTCTCGCCCAGCGCGTCCGGGTCCTGCAGCACGTGGTACTTCTGCGCGCGCACGGTCATGGCCCAGTACTCGCCGCGGTAGTCGGTGCGCAGCTCCTTCAGCAGCTGGCGCTCGGCCGAGGAGGACACGGTTTTCGAGAAGTCGTTCGGATAGTTGTCGTCCGACGCCGCGCGCAGGTTCCAGCCGTAGGTCCAGTCCTTGGCCAGCGCCTGCGTGTGCACCGAGTGCAGCTGCCAGCGGTCGCGCTTGGCGGCCTTGTCGTCCGGCAGGTACTCGAGGAAGGTGCGGCCCTCGTAGTAGTTGCCGGCGTCGGTCTCGCCGATATAGCGGCCGACCGCGCCCAGCTGCAGGCCGCGCCGCGCGATATAGCGCGGGTACAGCGTCAGGTCGCGGTTGGGCGCGATATTGAAGTAGTAGGGCACGGTCAGTTCGGCGCCGCCCTTGGAGGAATAGGTCGGCGTCGGCGGCAGCCAGCCCGAGCGCCGCGCGCCCGACAGCGAGAACGACAGCGCCGGCGTGCCGAGGAAGGGCACGTCCTTGAAATAGATCACGGTGGCGCCGGCGGTGCCGACGTCGCGCCCCTGGTCCAGGTTGAGCGAGCGCGCCTTCAGGTACCAGTCCGGATTCGGGCCGGGGCAGGTGCTGTAGGTGCCGTCCACCACCTGCGCCTCGTCCTCGTTCAGGAAGTTGATGCGCTGCGCCTTGCCCTGGGCGTTGTTCATTTCCAGCTGGTAGGTCGGCTGCAGCATGTAGCCGCGCCCCGTTTCCATGTTCAGCTTCACTTCATCGGCGGTGTAGTAGTCGCCGAAGCGCCACATGCGCACGTTGCCCTTGGCCTCGAGCTCCTGCTCCACCTGCTGGAAGGCGGCGCCGTCGGCGGTCACGCGCAGCTTGTCGCGCACGACTTCCACGTCGCGCAGCAGGCGCAGTTCGCGTTCCGGGCGGCCGGCGATGTCTTCGGCGCGCACCGTGGTGACGGCGTTCTTGTCTTCCACGCGCGGCGCGCGCTTGGCGGCGGCGGGTGCCTGGGCATGGGCCGGCAGCGCCGCGGCGGCGGCGGCAATGGCGGTCAAGGCGAACGCCCAGCGTTTCGGGTTGGGAGGAGCCTGGAACCGGGTCATGGAAGGTACGGGTGAAACACCATAAAGGCGATTTTTTAATGTGAATCCCTTATTATATGGGAATCTTTACCTTCAACTGGATTCCGCAGGCTGTTTCAATGTCTTTATTGTCTAATTTACCATCCCCAGCCGCCGATCCACGCCTTGCCGAGCTCAAAGAATGGCTGCAGGGCACCGGCCTGGTGGACGTCGCCACGGCGCGTCCGGCCTCCGAGGACGCCAGCTTCCGCCGCTATTTCCGCGTCGACGTGCTGCCGGCGCACCGCGCCGCCCACGGCGCCACCCTGGTCGCCATGGACGCCCCGCCCGAGCGCGAGAACGTGCCGGCCTTCGTCAAGGTGCAAGGCCTGCTGGCCGCCGCCGGCGTCTCGGTGCCGGCCATCGTGGCCGAAAACACCGGGCGCGGCTTCCTGCTGCTGTCCGACCTGGGCACGGTGACCTACCTGCAGGCGCTGAACCACGATTCGGCCGCCACCCTGTACGCCGAGGCGCTGTCGGCCCTGGTCAAGATCCAGCAGGCCAGCCAGCCCGGCGTGCTGCCGGAATTCGACCGCGCCTTCATGCTGCGCGAACTGAATATCTTCCCCGAGTGGTACATCGGCAAGCACCTGGGCGTGACGCTCACCGAAGCGCAGCAGAAAGAGCTCGATAAGGTGTTCGAGGCGATCCTGGCCAACTGCCTGGCCCAGCCCCAGGTGTATATGCACCGCGACTTCCACTCGCGCAACCTGATGTGGATGGACGCCGACAACCCCGGCATCCTCGACTTCCAGGACGCCGTGTACGGCCCGATCACCTACGACGCCGCCTCGCTGCTGCGCGACGCCTACGTGGCGTGGGACGAGGAACTGGTGCTGGACTGGGTGATCCGCTACTGGCAGCACGCGCGCAGCGCCGGCCTGCCGGTGAAGAAGGACTTCGACGACTTCTACAAGGACTTCGAGTACATGGCGCTGCAGCGCCACCTGAAGATCCTGGGCATCTTCTGCCGCCTCAACTACCGCGACGGCAAGCCGATGTACCTGGGCGACCTGCCGACCGTGATGGACTACGTGCGCAAGACCGCCAACCGCTACCGCGACCTCAAGCCGCTGATCAAGCTGCTCGACACGCTGGAAGGCACCGCGCCGCAAGTCGGCTACACCTTCTGAGGGGGCGCGCATGAAAGCCATGATCCTCGCCGCCGGCCGCGGCGAACGTATGCGCCCGCTGACCGACACCTGCCCCAAGCCGCTGCTGCCGGTGCGCGGTCGGCCGCTGATCGTGTGGCACATCCTGAACCTGGTGCGCGCCGGGATCACGGACATCGTCATCAACCACGCCCACCTGGGCCACATGATCGAGGAGGCGCTGGGCGACGGCGCGCAGTTCGGCGCCCGCATCCAGTACTCGCCCGAGGCGGAGGCGCTGGAGACGGCCGGCGGCATCGCCAACGCCCTGCCGCTGCTGGGCGACGAGCCGTTCCTGGTACTGTCGGGCGACATCTACTGCCCGCACTTCGATTTCGCCGAAGCGCTGGACGTATTGAAGGACAAGGACCACCGCGGCGACGCCTACCCGGCCGAGGTGCGCGACATCGCCTGGGTGTGGCTGACGCCCAACCCGTGGCACAACCCGGACGGCGACTTCGCGCTCAACCTGTACACCATTTCCGGCCAGGGCTCGCCCAAGTGGAACTTCGCCAATATCGGCGTGTACCGGCGCGAAATGTTCGACCGCATCACGCCGGGCCAGAAGGCCGGCCTGGGCAAGCTGCTGTTCCAGTTCGCCGACCAGGGCCGCATCGGCGGCGAGATCTATGAAGGCCAGTGGGTCAACGTCGGCACCGTGCAGCAGCTGGAAGAGCTGAACCGATGAAGCCCTACAGCGACCGCCGCGCGCGCCTGCTGGCCCGGATGGAGCCGGGCAGCGTGGCGGTTATCGGCACCGCGCCGGAAGTGGCGCGCAACGCCGACACCGAATACCCTTACCGCCACGACAGCTCCTTCTACTACCTGACCGGCTTTAGCGAGCCGGAGGCGGTGCTGCTGCTGGTGGCGCCGCGCGGCACGGCCGGCGCGCAGTCGATCCTGTTCTGCCGCGAAAAGCATGCCGAGAGCGAAATCTGGGACGGCTACCGCTATGGCCCGGAAGCCGCGCGCGACGCCTTCGGCTTCGACTTCGCCTTCCCGATCGGCGCGCTGGACGAGCACATGGTGCGCCAGCTGGCCAACGCCACGGCGCTGTACGCGCCGCTCGGGCGCAGCGCCGCCGCCAGCGCGCAGCAGCAGCGCTGGCTGGAAGGCGTACGCAAGCTGGCGCGCAGCGGCGCCACGGCGCCGCCCGTGCTGCGCGACCTGCCGCCGCTGGTCGAGGAAATGCGCCTGTTCAAGGACGAACACGAAAGCGCCATCATGCTGCGCGCCGGCGAGATTTCCGCCGGTGCCCACGCGCGCGCCATGCGCTTCGCCCGGCCCGGCGTATATGAGTACGAGCTGGAAGCGGAGCTGCTGCACGAGTTCCGCCGCCACGGCGCCCAGTTCCCGGCCTACACGCCGATCGTCGCCTCCGGCCCCAACGCCTGCGTGCTGCACTACAACGCCAACAACCGGCGCGTGCAGGACGGCGAGCTGGTGCTGATCGACGCCGGCTGCGAGCTCGATGGCTACGCCTCCGACATCACCCGCACCTTCCCCGCCAACGGCCGCTTCAGCAAGCCGCAGCAGGCGCTGTACGAACTGGTGCTGGCCGCCCAGCAGGCCGCCTTCGGCGCCATCGCCCCGGGCCGCCAATACCACGACGCGCACGACGCCGCCGTGCGCGTGCTGGCGCAGGGCATGCTGGACCTCGGCCTGCTGGCCGGCACGCTGGACGAGGTGCTGGCGCAGAAAACGTACACCCGGTTCTACATGCACGGCACCGGCCACTGGATCGGCATGGACGTGCACGACGTTGGCCTGTACCGCGACACGGCGCGCGAGGACAAGCCGTCGCGCCTGCTGCAGCCGGGCATGGCGATGACGGTGGAGCCGGGCATCTACGTGCGCCCGGCGCCCGGCGTGCCGGAGCAGTACTGGCACATCGGCATCCGCATCGAGGACGACGTGATCGTGCGCGACGGCGGCTACCAGCTGCTGACCGGCGGCGCGCCCAAGACGGTGGCCGAAATTGAAGCTTTGATGACATGACTGACTACGATATCGCCATTTGCGGCGCCGGCCCGGCCGGCATGGCGCTGGCGGCGCTGCTGGTGAAACGCGGCGCCGACCCGGCGCGCCTGGTGCTGGTGGATGCCAAGCCGCTGGAGCAGGCCATGCAGGACCCGCGCACCCTGGCCCTGTCTTACGGCAGCCGCCAGATCCTGGAGCAGGTCGGCGCCTGGCCGATCCACGCCACCGCCATCCACGAGATCCACGTCTCGCGGCGCGGCCAGTTCGGGCGCAGCATGATCACGCGCGACGAGCACCGGCTGCCGGCGCTGGGCTATGTCACGCGCTACGGCGCCATCGTCGAAGCGCTGGGCCGCGCCTGCGACGCGCTTGGCATCGCCGCCCTGCGCCCGGTGCGCGTCAGCGGCAGCGACGAGGCGGCCGACAGCGTCACCCTGCACCTGGACAGCGAGGGCCGGGACGCGCGCGTGCTGCGCGCCGCCGTGGTGGTGCAGGCCGAGGGCGGCCTGTTCGGCGAACAAAGCGCCAAGGCGCAGCAGCGCGACTACCAGCAGACCGCCATCATCGCCCAGGTCAACGCCAGCGCGCCGGTGGCGCACCGCGCCTACGAGCGCTTTACCAGCGAAGGCCCGCTGGCCCTGCTGCCGCAGGACGACGGCTATTCCCTGGTATGGTGCGCCCGCCCCGCCACCGCGCAGGAACTGCTGGCACTGGACGATGCCGCCTTCCTGGCGCGCCTGGGCGCCACCTTCGGCGAGCGCCTGGGCCGCTTCACCCACGCCACGCGCCGCCTGGCCTTCCCGCTCGGCCTGAACGCCGGCGCCACCGGCAGCGCGCGCACGGTCGCCATCGGCAATGCGGCGCAAACCCTGCACCCGGTGGCCGGCCAGGGCCTGAACCTGGGCCTGCGCGACGCCAGCGAACTGGCGCGCCTGCTGGTGCGCCACCCCGGCGCCGGGCCCGAGGCGCTGGCGCAGTATGCCGCCCAGCGCAGGCGGGACCGCGGCCTGACCGTGCGCCTGACCGACACCATGGCGCGCATCTTCGCCAACGAGTCGGTCCTGCAGCCGCTGCTCGGCCTGGGCCTGGCCGCCATCGACGTCGCCGCCCCGGCGCGCGCCGCGCTGGCGGAAATGATGATGTACGGCCGGCGCTGAGGTCCGCATGCACCGCCCGCCCCGCGCCAGCCTGAGTGCCGCCGCCCTGGCCGTGGCGCTGGCCGCGGCCACGGCGGACAGCGCGGCGCAGGCGCGCGACGTGATGTCGTGGCTGATGCCGGACGTGCCGCCCGCCTCCATGCCGCGCGACGGCCAGCCAACCGACGGCATCGCCGACCAGGTCGTGCGCTACATCAGCCAGCGCTGGCCGGAAGCGGAGCACCGCTACATCTACGCCAATCCCAAGCGCACCTGGCTGATGATCGAAAAAGGGGAAGCGGCCTGCGTGGTGGCGGCCCTGCACACGGCCGAGCGCGAACGGCTGGCGCATTTCGTCGACACCAACCTGGTGCCGCCGCTGCAGCTGATCGTGCGCGAGGCGACGCTGGCGCGCCTGCCGCTGAACGCGCACGGCGAGGCGGACCTGGAAAAAGTGCTGGCCGACCGCCAGCTGCGCGGCATCATCGTCGAGCGCCGCAGCTACGGCCAGAAGGTCGACCGCGCCATCGCCGGCCGTCCGCCCGGCTCGCGCCTGGAGACCACCTCGGTCGGCGATTTCGGCCGCAATGTGCTGAAACTGGTCTCGCACGGGCGCGCCGACTACACCATCGACTACGACTACTCGCTGCAATACGCCAGCCGCAGCGAGCCCGATATCGGCAAGCTGCACACGGTGCCGATCGTCCAGAACAACAAGCCCATGCTGGCCGGCATCGCCTGCCCGCGCAATGCCTGGGGCCTGGCGGCGGTGCGCCGCATCGACGCCATCGTCGGCACGCGCGAAGGCGCCGCCGCCATGCTCAAGGCGCAGAGCAGCTGGCACACGCCGGCCTCGCTGCAGCGCTACGCAGCCCAGATCGGCGAGTTCCAGCAGCAGCGCAGCAAACCCGGCCTGGTGTCGCCGCCATGACGCGCCGCCTGCTGCCCTCCTGCCTGGCTGCCGCCGCCGTGCTGGCGGCGCCGCCCCTGCGGGCGGACGAGCAGATGACCTGGCTGATGTCCGACTTCCCGCCCATCACGATCCCGGTCGACGGCGCGCCCACCACGGGCATCGCCGACCAGATCGTGCGCTACCTGGCCAGGCACTGGGGGCATGACGACCACCGCTATGTGTATGCCAACTCCAAACGCACCTGGCTCATGCTGGAACGTGGCAGCCAGGCCTGTTTCGCCGCCGCCTTGCGTACCCCGGAACGCGAGCGCACCGCCTATTTCAGCAACACCAGCCTGGTGCCGCCGCCGGTACTGATCGTGCGCGCCGACATGCTGCCTTCGCTGCCCCTCAACGCGGCCGGCGAGGTGGTCCTGGCGCAGCTGCTGGCGCGGCGCGCCGCGCGCGGCGCCATTGTCGAGAACCGCAGCTACGGCCCCCAGCTTGACGCCATGCTGGCGCAGCACCCCGAAGCCAACCTCGAAAAGACCGCCATCGGCGACTACGGCCGCAATGTGCTGCTGATGGTCGCGCGCGGGCGCGCCGACTACACCTTCGACTACGACTTCGCGCTGGCCTACGGCCAGTCGTTGCAGGCGGAGCTGGCGCAGCTGCGCACCGTGGCCATTGCCGGCAACGCGCAGGCAGTGCTGGCCGGGGTGGCCTGCCCGCGCACGCCGTGGGGACGCCGCATGATACGGAAAATCGACAGCATCCTCGGCACCCCGGCCGGCGCCGACATGCTGATGCGCGCGCAGGACACCTGGCTGACCCCGGCCGGCAAACAGCGCTACCAAAGCCAGATGGCGGCGTTCCAGCGCCTGCGCAGCAAACCCGGCGCCGAGGCCGATTACCGCTGACGCACCTGCTATTCCCCGATGGCCGCCGGGCTGAGGGTCACGTGCACGTGGTTGTTATGCACGTCGTTGTTGGCCAGCTTGCCGTTATGGCCGGTGTACGCCTCGGCCACCAGCTGCAGCGTCTCCGGCGCCTGTCCCGGCAGCGTACGGCGCAGCAGGCCGGCGCGCAGCAAGGTATTGCACCAGCCCGCGGCCAGGCCGCCCATTGCCTCGCCCGCGCAGTAGACCACGCGCGCCACCTCCGGCCGCGCCGCCAGCGCCGTGATGCCGCTGCGCGAACGCTCGATCCAGCCCACCAGCCGGCCACGCGCCTGCAGCGCGGCCGGCGTCGGCGCACCCTGGGCATCGCGCTGGAACGCCAGCAGCGCGTTTTCCGCCAGGCGCGTGTAATTGAGCTCGCCGGCCCCCACGCCGTTATCCACGCCGGGGAAGCGGTAAAAGTGGTGGGTATCGATATCGGTGCCGCGCGCATGCGAGAGCGGGTGGTCGATATCGCGTCCATGCTCGCCCGATACATCGTTGATCGGCTCCAGCAGGCCGGCATGCTGCTCCAGCCACAGGTAGGTGCCGCGCGCCGACCAGTTGTCGCCCCCCGCCTCGCGCGTGCCGAAGCGCGGCAGGCCGTCCGGCATGCGCCATAAGGCGCGCCTGCCGGACGCTTCCTTCTCCGCCGTCAGCGACACCCCGTCGCGCGTGGCCTTGACGGTGAAACGGTAGGCCAGGTGCGTGGTGGGCGGCGGGGTGCCGGCCACGCCCGAGAGCGCGCCATCCCCCAGCGTCACGCGCACCTTCAGCACCACCTTGGTGTCGCTCTGGCTGAGCAGCGTGACCCCGCTCTCGCCCGGCGCCGACGGCGGCAGCACCTCCATCAGCGCGCTGCCGCTGCCATCGAGCGCCTCGACCCGGATGCTGTCCAGCGCCGCGTCCTTGGGTTTGCTGATTTCGACCGTGAAGCTGCGCTGGAGGTGGTTGCCGCTGCCGCTGCGCGGGATGCTGTAATAGGTGCCGCCGTTAAGCGTGTCGATCGTGTCCGGCGTGAGCTTGCTGATGGAGAGCGGCGTGCCCGCTTCCAGCGTGGCCTGGACGCTGGTGGCCAGCAGGTTGTCGCCGATATTGGTCGCGCTGACCACCAGCAGCATGCTGCTGTCGCCATCGGCCGCCAGGGCCGAGGCGTCGATGTCGACCTTCACCGGCCCGGTGCTGCCGTCGCTGCGCCACACCGGCGGGCTGGCCAGCTGGCTGTTGATCTGGCGCGAGATATCGTACAGCGGGCTGTGGTCGGCGCTGAACACCTGCACCTTCCACACATCGTTGAAGATGCTCTGCGCCTGCACCCAGTACGGGTACTCCGCCGTTGCCACATCGTAGGTCAGGCGCACGGCAGCCGCGCCCTTCGCCAGCGGCAGCTCGGCCCAGCCCTCGACCGCCACATCCTGCGCCCCCGCCACCGCGCTGGCCAGCACCGCCCCCGGCCCCGCCGCCGCGGCAGCCGCGCCGGCGCGGCCGGCCGGTGCGGCCTGGCCAAACGCGCGCGCCTGCCGGCCATCGCGCACGTCAAGGCCGGCCGGCACGGGTGCACTGGAGGCAGCGCCCGGCAGCGGTTCGGTGCCCACCGGCGCCACACCGTCGCGCACGTCCTGCGCGCCGCGCAGCACCAGCTTCGCCAGCACATTGCCTTCCAGCGCCACCGACGCATCGGCCACCAGCCAGGCGCCGTTGTGTAGCTGGCGCGCCCGCAGCCGCACGCTGCCGCGCGGCAGGTTCGGCAGGTCCGCGCTGCCTTGCGCGTCGGTATCGACGGCAAAGCGCAGGCTGGAATTCAGCAGCTCGCCCTCCACCCGCAACCCGCCCAGCGGCACGCCGGGCGCCGACGGCGGCGCCACCAGCTGCACCCGCACGCGGTAGTCCGCCAGGTAGAACTCCGCCTCGCCCAGGTAGGTCACATCGTCCGTCCCGCGCGCCACCACGCGCAGGCGCAGGCGCCCACCCTGCGTTCCCACCAGGCCGTAGAACGCCGGCCCCGCCAGGCGCAGGCTGCCATCCGCCAGCAATTGCGCCAGGGGCTGCGCATCGCGCGTGTACTCCAGCACATCGACCAGGCTCACCTCATCGATCGCCGCCATGCGCAGCAGCTGCCCGTTGCGCTGGAACGCCAGGTCGATCGACGGCAGCCCGCGCGCCAGCAGCAGGCCGCGCCGCTGGCGCATGACCAGGCGCGCATTGCCATACACTTCGCCCTCGTTCGCCACCTGCACATCGACGCTGGGCTGCGCGCCCGGCGCCAGGTCCTCCAGCAGCGCGTTGCCGGCCGCATTCGGCGGCCGCGACACGCTCACCTGCCGCGCCGACAAAGGCACCAGCAAGGTCGCCTCGCCCTGCGCATCGGTCACGCCGCGCGCATAGCCGTCGACCCGCACGCTGTAGCCGGCACCCAGCGGCTGGGGCGTTTCGCCCTCCCTCGCCGCGCGCCAGGCGCGCACATG
>NZ_JAYSCO010000002.1:178065-201042 GCF_041914865.1 Pseudoduganella sp.
GCCCCGCCCCCCCCGCCCCCACACGCCCGGGGCCGCGCGCCGCCGGCGGCAGCGGCTCGCCGTCGGCCGACAGTTCCATGCGCGGCGCCTGGCGCGAGGGGTTGAGCAGCTTCAGCAGGACGCTGGCGCGCGCCCCCGGCGCCAGCAAGCCGTCCGCCAGCGGCACCTGCACGAACTCGCGCCCATCCTCCAGCCGTCCGTCAGCCTGGAAGGCGGCCACGCTCGAAGGCTTGGGCTGGCCCAGCACCAGGCGCAAAGGCCCGCTGACCGGATCGGGCGAAATATTGTGCAGCGTCACCGTGGTGTCGAAGGTATCGCTATTGCGGTTGTAGAGGAAGCCCGAACGCTCGACCTGCACGATGCCGGCCAGGTCGGCCGCCGGCGCCGCCGACGAATAGCCGGCCAGGCAGGCCAGCACCAGCAGCGCCCAGTTGCCGCCGCGGCGGCGCAGCCAGAGCAACCCCGCCAGGCCGACGCCGAACAGGGCCAGCGTCGGCGCCACCGGCAGCGGCACGATGTCGGCCGGCTGTACAGTCCACGACAGGCCGGGCGCATCGAGCGGCTGGTAGACCGCCACCGGGCTGCCATCGATGAACCGCGCGAACAGCGCGCCCGACCCGCTGGGGTCCGTGGTCGGCAGCGGCAAACCGGTCTGCAGGTCGACCAGGTAGGCCGCAAAACTGTCGGCAAATCCCCCGGCTTGCGGCGGCACGCCGCTGTCGGCGAAATTGACGGCAAAACGGTCGGCCCCGCTGGCCACCAGCAGCAAGCTATTCAGCAACTGCGTATCGCGCAGCAGGAAAGGCCCGGGCAAGGCGCCGCTGACATCGCCCTGCGCAGCGCCCAGCGCCAGTGTGCCGTCCGTCGAGAAGCCTGACAGCAGCACCTGGTTGGACGGCCCGTCGCCATCCACCAGGTCGAACACGATGCCGACTTGCGGGCCGAGCGTCGCCAGGCCATGGATATCGAGCCGCAGCGGCGCCGCCGTCGCCCCTGCGCACAGCAGGCAAAGCAGCAAGCCACGGCCAAAGTTGAACAGGAAATGCAGCATGACGATCTCCCGGTAGAGGCGCCGAAGCGCCAACACCGGCAGCGCGTGCAACAAGCATGCCGCCATAAAAAGAAGAGCCCGTGTCAACCACAGGGTCTGGCCCCACGGTTGACACGGGCTCGGCCGTCAGGCCGTGCCGCTTATTCGGCGGCTTTCACCATGTCTTCCAGCACTTTCTTGGCGTCGCCGAAGACCATCATGGTCTTGTCCATGTAGAACAGCTCGTTGTCCAGGCCGGCATAGCCGGAAGCCATCGAGCGCTTGTTGACGATGATGGTCTTGGCTTTGTAGGCTTCCAGGATCGGCATGCCGGCGATCGGCGATTTGGGATCTTTCGCCGCCGGGTTCACCACGTCGTTCGCGCCCAGCACCAGCACCACGTCGGCTTGCGCGAATTCGCTGTTGATGTCTTCCATCTCGAACACCTGGTCATACGGCACTTCGGCTTCCGCCAGCAGCACATTCATATGGCCCGGCATGCGCCCGGCCACCGGGTGGATCGCGTACTTCACCGTCACGCCCTGGTGCGTCAGCTTCTCCACCAGTTCCTTCAGCGCATGCTGGGCACGCGCCACCGCCAGGCCGTAGCCGGGGACGATGATCACGGTTTCGGCGTTCTGCATCAGGAACACGGCGTCGTCGGAGGAGCCGGATTTGACGTTGCGCTGCGCCTGCGCGCCGCCCGCCGCCGCCGCCGCGGCGTCGCCGCCAAAGCCGCCCAGGATCACGTTGAAGAACGAACGGTTCATCGCCTTGCACATGATGTAGGACAGGATGGCGCCCGAGGAACCGACCAGCGAACCGGCAATGATCAGCATCGAGTTGTTGAGCGAGAAGCCGATGCCCGCCGCCGCCCAGCCGGAGTAGGAGTTCAACATCGACACCACCACCGGCATATCGGCGCCGCCGATCGGGATGATGATCAGCACGCCCAGCACGAAGGCAATCGCGGTCATCAGCAGGAACGGGGTCCAGGCCGGCTCGGCGCCGTCCTTCAGCACGAACACCAGTCCCAGGCCGACCATGACCAGCGCCAGCACCAGGTTCAGCATGTGCTGCCCGCCGAACACCACCGGCGCGCCCTGGAACAGGCGGAACTTGTATTTGCCCGCCAGCTTGCCGAAGGCGATCACCGAGCCGCTGAAGGTGATGGCGCCGACGAAGGTGCCGATGAACAGTTCGATGCGGTTGCCCAGCGGCAGCGCCTGGCCGCGCCCGGCGATGCCGAAGGCCGACGGCTCGGCGACAGCGGCGATGGCGATGCACACCGCCGCCATGCCGATCAGCGAGTGCATGGCCGCCACCAGCTCCGGCATCTTGGTCATCTCGACGCGCTTGGCGAGGAAGGCTCCGATGCTGCCGCCGACGATCACGCCCAGCGCCACCAGGCCGAGGCCCAGGCCGCCCGACCCGAGCTTGGGCGCCACCGCGTTCATGCCCTGCGCGCGCGCCAGTTCGACCGCCATTTCAGTCAGCTGGTTGGAATGCGACAGGTCGGCCTTGATGCGCAGGATGAGGGCGAAGGTGGTGATGAAGGCGATCGCCATGCCCAGCTTGCCGAAGGCATTGCCGCGGCGCGCCGTGGCCGGCGACGACAGTCCTTTCAGCGCCTGGATGAAGCAGACAGACGCGATCAGGTACATCATCGTGACCAGGTTCATGGTGACGAAGCTCATGCCTTGCCTCCTTCCGACGACGATTTCTTCTCCTTTTTCTTGAACATCTCGAGCATGCGCTGCGTGACCATGAAACCGCCGACCACATTGACGGCGGCCAGCGCCACGGCGACGGTGCCCATGATTTGCCCGACCAAGCCCTCGGTCAGCGCCGCCGCCAGCATGGCGCCGACGATGATGATGGCCGATACCGCATTGGTCACCGCCATCAGCGGCGTATGCAGCGCGGGGGTGACGTTCCAGACCACGTGGTAGCCCACATACACGGCGAGCACAAAGATGATCAGGTTGATGATGGTATTGCTGACTTCCATTCCGCTCTCCTATTTCCGCAACTGCTCGCCGCCGTGGCAGACCAGCGTTGCTTTGATGATTTCATCCTCGCGGTCGATGACCAGCTGGTCTTCCTTGTCGAAGACCAGTTTGAGGAAGTCGAGCACATTGCGCGCATACAGGGCCGAGGCATCCGCCGCCACGTGGCAGGCCAGGTTCGGCTCGCCGACGATGTGCACGCCGTGCTTGATGACCGTCTTGCCCAGTTCGGACAAGGGACAGTTGCCGCCCTGCTCCACCGCCAGGTCGACGATGACGGAGCCGGGCTTCATGGCCTTCACGGTCTCTTCGGAGATCAGCACCGGCGCCGGGCGGCCCGGGATCAGTGCCGTGGTGATGATGATGTCGGCCTGTTTGGCGCGCTCATGCACCAGCGCGGCCTGGCGCTGCATCCAGGCCGCCGGCATCGGGCGCGCATAGCCGCCGACGCCTTGCGCGATTTCACGTTCTTCATCGGTCTCATACGGCACGTCGATGAATTTTGCGCCGAGCGACTCCACCTGCTCCTTCACCGGTGGACGCACGTCGGACGCTTCGATCACGGCGCCCAGGCGCTTGGCCGTTGCAATCGCTTGCAGGCCGGCCACGCCGACGCCCATGATCAGCACACGGGCAGCTTTCACGGTGCCCGCTGCCGTCATCAGCATGGGCATGAAACGCTGGTAGGTATTGGCGCCAACCATCACGGCCTTGTAGCCCGCGATATTGGCCTGGGAGGACAGCACGTCCATCGACTGCGCGCGCGTGATACGCGGCACAGCTTCCAATGCAAACGCGGACAGGCCGGAAGCCGCCATGGCCGCAATGTTTTCCCCATCAAATGGATTCAGCATGCCGACCAGCACGGCGCCTGGTTTCATCAGGCCGCGCTCCTCGGCATTCGGGGCCCGGACTTTCAACACGATGTCCGCGCCCAGCGCCTCCGCAGCGGTGCCAATGGTGGCGCCGGCGGCGGCATATGCTTCGTCCGTCACCGAGGCTGCAATGCCGGCTCCCGCCTGCACGACCACCTGGTGCTTGACTGCTAGTTTCTTGACCGTTTCGGGCGTGGCTGCCACCCTGGTCTCCCCCGGCCTAGACTCGGCCGGTACGCCAATCTTCATAATGCCTCCAATAGTGGGAAAAACTGACTAAAATCTAACATGAAATGTTGATAAGCCAATGTTCCCCGGAGACAAAATGTTGCGCCGCACAAGAAAAGTCATGCGGCGGTCACAACGGAATAGCAAGATCAGGCTACAATGTCGGGTCTTCTAAGGATGGACCAACATGCCGCGCACCTGGAAACCGAATGTCACAGTCGCCGCCGTTATCGAGCGCGATGGAAAGTTTCTCCTGATCGAGGAAGAAACCAGTGACGGCATTCGCCTGAACCAGCCGGCCGGCCACCTGGACCCGCTGGAATCGCTGGAACAGGCCGTGATCCGCGAAACGCTGGAAGAAACGGCCTACGATTTCACCCCGACCGCCCTGGTGGGCATGTATATGAGCCGCTACCGCTCGGCGCGCACCGGCCAGCTGGTGACCTTCCTGCGCTTTGCCTTCTGCGGCGAAGTGGGCGATTTTTACCCGGAGCGCCCGCTCGACGAAGGCATCCTGCGCACGCACTGGATGACGCGCGATGAAATCGCGGCCTGCCGCGAGCGTCACCGCAGCCCCCTGCTGCTGACCTGCGTGGACGAATATTTGGCGGGCAAACGCGCGCCGCTGGAAATCCTGCATACCCACGTGTCGGTATTCGAAGAAGTCTGAGTACTTCTTCTATTTTGGACAATTTGCAACACCCCCTCGACTATGAGTAAGAAAAAAGTGGTCATCGGCATGTCCGGTGGCGTCGACTCTTCCGTTTCCGCCTGGTTGCTGAAAGAGCAAGGCTATGAGGTCATCGGCCTGTTCATGAAGAACTGGGAAGACGACGACGATTCCGAATACTGTTCCAGCCGCCAGGACTGGATCGACGCCGCCAGCGTGGCCGACGTGGTGGGCGTGGATATCGAAGCCGTCAACTTCGCCGCCGAATACAAGGACCGCGTGTTCGCCGAATTCCTGCGCGAATACCAGGCCGGCCGCACGCCGAACCCGGACGTGCTGTGCAACGCCGAGATCAAGTTCAAGGCCTTCCTCGACCACGCCATGCACCTGGGCGCGGACCTGATCGCCACCGGCCACTATGCGCGCGTGCGCCACAACACCGCGACCGGCCGCCACGAGCTGCTGAAGGCGGTCGACCACACCAAGGACCAGAGCTACTTCCTGCACCGCCTGAACCAGGCGCAGTTGTCGAAGACCCTGTTCCCGCTGGGCGAAATTCCGAAAACCGAGGTGCGCAAGATTGCGGAAAAGCTGCAGCTGCCGAATGCGGCCAAGAAGGATTCGACCGGCATCTGCTTCATCGGCGAGCGCCCGTTCCGCGAATTCCTGAACCGCTACCTGTCGTACAAGGCCGGCCCGATCAAGACCCCGGACGGCAAGGTGGTGGGCGAGCACGTCGGCCTGTCCTTCTACACCCTGGGCCAGCGCAAGGGCATCGGCATCGGCGGCGTGAAGACTTACCAGAAGTCGGACGGCTCCAGCGACGCCTGGTACGTGGCGCGCAAGGACGTGGCCAACAACACCCTGTGGGTGGTGCAGGGCCACGACCATCCGTGGCTGCTGTCGGACGCGCTGCAGGCCGGCCAGGCCAGCTGGGTGGCCGGCGTGGCGCCGGAAGCGGGCCGCATCAGCGCCAAGACGCGCTACCGCCAGGCCGACGTGCCGTGCGACGTGGCCGCCAGCGGCGACAGCGAGTTTGCCTTGAAATTCATGGATGCCCAGTGGGCAGTGACCCCAGGCCAGTCGGCCGTGCTGTACGACGGCGACGTCTGCCTGGGCGGCGGCATCATCAACGGTTCAGACTTCGTCTGACCCTTCGGCCGGGGCGGCGCCAGCCGCCCCATCCTGCGCCGCTTGCGCCGCCTGCTGGCGCTTCACCGTGGCGATCACGGTATTGCGGATCGTCTTCAGCACCGTGCCGGCATTGAACGGCTTGACGATATAGCCGTTCAGGCCCATCGCGTGCCCCTTCTGGATCGTGGCCTGGTCGAATTCCGACGACACCATGAAGATCATGGCCTTGGGCCACTCCTTGCGCATGGCGGCCATGGCCGGCTCGTCGGCCTCGATGCAGTCGCGCGCGATGCAGATAATCTGGGGATTGTGCTTGATCAGCAGGACATTGCCCGCCAGGCAGGTGTGGGCCTGGCCGACCACGTCGTAGCCACCATCCAGCAGGACGGTGTTGAGCAGGCCGCGCGCGATGGCGCTACTGTCGATGATTACCGCTTTTAACATCAGGATTTCTTAACGGTGGTCCCAGGCCAGCATGTTCCAGCTCACGCCGATCTTTACATCCGTTTTTAGTTGTACCAATTGACGAGAAAGATACAACATATCTCGCTCTTTTCGTAGGCTTTCGCCAACTTTGTCCTTCAGGATGCCCGCCCCGGCCATGATTGCGTCCAGAGTGCCGTAAGTTCGCAACAGTTTGGCGGCGGTTTTCACTCCCACATTCGACACGCCGGGGATGGAGTCGGTCTCGTCGCCCATCAGCGCCAGCAGGTCGGGCAGCATGCCGGGCGTGACGCCCCACTTCTTCTCGACCCAGGCGCGGTCGTGCCACTCCGACTTGAAATGGTCCCAGACGCGGGCGCCCTCGGCGATCAGGCAGTGCAAGTCCTTGTCGGTGGTGGCCACCACCGCCTCGCCCCGGCCCTCGCTGAGCCAGCGCGTGACCACGGTGCCGATCACGTCGTCGGCTTCCACGTCGGGGATGGAGATCGGGCACATGCCGATATTGGTCAGCTGCATGTAGAACTGGGGCAGCGCCTCGCGCAGCACGTCCGGCATCGGTTGCCGCCCCTCGCGGTAGCCCTTGTACAAGGTGTGGCGCCAGGTGCTGCCGCCGTAGTCGAAGGCGGGCAGGATATGGGTCGGTTCGTGGCCGTTCACCAGGCGCTGGAAGGCGCTGAACGCATGGCGCATGGCGATCTCGGCTTTGAGGTCGGAATCCGGCTCCGGACTCGCCTCATACACACGCCGCACAATATTCAAACCGTCGATGGCCAGTAGTCTACCTGTCATGGGCGGTATTTTACCGTACAGCTACTTCGCTACTGGCTTTGCCGCCTTCCGCTCGCGCAACTGCCTCTCAATCTCAGCGATATCCTCGTCAGTCAACGGCAATGCGTCCGGATCCGAAAGCGCTGCTTGCGTGACGCGTCGATCCTCGTCCTCGGACAGCAATTCAAGTCTCCGGCCGCTTTTAGTAATAAGATAATCGGTCATATGTCCGCCTTTCCTTATTGTCCGCCTTTCGTAAACTGATGATGCGTCGACAAGTTCCCCTATCTACATAGGCAACGAAATAAACGCGCTCCTTAAAAGGTACCAAGGCCGACATCCGGCATTCGTCATAAGGGAAGCGCCGCTCAATCCAGGCCAGCTCGTTTACCCAATCCAGGTGCTCCGCCAGGGCAAGTGATATGCCATGTTTGCGCCTGTTGACTGCGTCTTTTCGGGGGTCAAACTCAATTTTCACTTTACCACTCCCGGTAAGCTGGTCAAGCAAGCTTATCCGGCAGCGACACGAGGTATTTTGACTTAGCGCAGCAGTTCGTACGGGCCGCCGCGTTCGAGGGCGCGCTGGTAGGCGGGGCGGGCGTGGATGCGTTGCAGGAAGGCTTGCAGGCGCGGGTGGGAGGCGCCGAGGCCGGCGCGCGAGGCGGCGGCTTCGAGCGGGAAGCTCATCTGGATATCGGCGGCGCTGAACTCGCTGCCGGCGAACCAGTCGCGCTGGGCCAGTTCGGCTTCGAGGAAGGCCAGGTGGCGGTCGATGTTGGGCTGGACGAAGCTCGACAGCACCTTCTGCGCGATGGCGCGCTTGATCGGACGCACGAAGAACGGCGCGGGCGAGGACTCGACCTTGTCGAACACCAGCTTCATCAGCAGCGGCGACATCAGTGAGCCTTCGGCGTAATGCATGAAGTAGCGCCAGCGCAGCTTGTCCGGCGTGCCGGCCGGCGGCACCAGGCGGTCGTTGCCGTGCTTCTCCACCAGGTATTCAATGATGGCGCCCGATTCGGCGACGATATTGCCTTCATGCTCGATCACGGGCGACTTGCCGAGCGGGTGCACTTTGAGCAGCTCGGGCGGCGCCAGCATGGTTTTCGGGTCGCGCTGGTAGTGCTTGATCTCGTACGCCAGCCCCAGCTCTTCCAGCAACCACAGCACGCGCTGCGAACGGGAGTTATTGAGGTGGTGGACGATAATCATGGGCGCGCTCCGAAGGGATAAAATGGAGCCATGACTTTACCACTTACCCAGGATTCCATCACGACGCTCGTGCACGAGTTCTACGCGGGCGTGCGCGCCGACCCGGAGCTGGGGCCGGTGTTCGCGGCGGCCATTGACGACTGGCCGCCGCACCTGGCGCGCATGGTGGAGTTCTGGAGCACCACCATGCTGAAGACCCGTAGCTTCCAGGGCAATGTCTATGGCAAGCACATGGCGCTGCCGGGCGTGCAGCCGCAGCACTTCCAGCGCTGGCTGGCCTTGTTCCAGCAGACGGTCGACCGGCTGTTCGCGCCGGAGGTGGCTGAAGAATTCCGTGTCGTGGCCAGCCGCATTGCGCAAAGCCTGCAATACGGTTTTTTCGGCCAGGTGCATTTCAGCTGAAGGCGTCGGCGGCGACCATGACCGCGTAGCTGGCTTGCCAGCGCCGCAGCGTGGCAGGCAGCGTGTGCACCGGTTGCGGGGTGGCGATGAAATCGCCGGCCGCGTGCGCGCAACTGGCATCGCGTGCACGCAGCCAGTCCAGCAGGTCGGAGACTTCGCAGCACGCGGTGCCCTGCCCGCCCTCCGCTGCGCCGGGGCCGGCAACGGCAAGCAGCGCCAGGCGCGATGCTGGGGCGCCCGCCTGGGTGAGCAAGCCGGCCACCGCGTCGCGCGTGGCCGGCGCTTCCAGCAGCGCGCGCGGCACCGGCAGTTCCAGCACCAGGTCCAGCTCGAACCCATCGCCGCGCCACATGCGCAAGGCGGCCAGCGCATCGCACACCATATGCAGCACGAACAGCTCCTGCGCGGCGCGGCCCGACAGAGCGGCGGCGATGGCGTTGCCTGCGGCGAAACTGCCATCCTGCCGGCGCCAGCGCACTTCGGCCTGCACGCTGGCGATACTGCCGTCGTGCGCCGCCACGTGCGGGTGGCACCATAGTTCGAACTCGCCGAGTTCGAGCGCATTACCAATCAAATTTCACCTCCATGCTGTAAGAGCGCTGTGGATAGGGATGGAAGTTCCAGTACTTGTAATTGTTGGCGTTGTCGATGCCGAGGGCGGCGCTCCAGTGCTTGTCGAGGCGGTAGCGCAGGCGCGCATCGACCGTGAAGTATTTGCTCGCGCCCTGGTAGGCGAAGCCGTTGATGTCGCTGTTGTCCAGCGTGGAGTATTGCTTGCCGCTGTAGCGCGCCGCCAGGGTGGCCGACAGCTTGTCGTTCACGCGGTAGCTGGCCACCGCGCTGGCACGCCATTCCGGGATGCGCGGCTGCCATTTGCCTTCGCTGGCGGCGAACCTGGCGTTGCGCTTGATACGGGAGTCGGTCCAGGTCAGGCTGGCCTGCATGTCGAGCCCTTCCAGCAGCACGTTATCGCTCGACCATGCCGTCTCCAGCCCGTGCGTGCGGATCAGGTCCACATTCTGCACCGTGCTGACTTTCGCTGTCAGCAGCTGCGAATACAGGGCGTCGCTATTGCGTTCGAAGAAGGCGGTCAGGCGCAGCGCGGAATTGCCGGCCAGGCGCTCGGCGCTCAGCTCCGTGGTCCAGGAGCGCTCGGCCTTCAGGTTCGGGTCGTTGTTGACCAGGGTGCCGGCGTTGTTGATGCCGCCCTGGTACAGCTCGGACACGGTGGGCATGCGCACGGCGCGCCCGGTGGAGGCTTTGATCGTCCAGTCATCGCTGGCCTGGTAGGCCAGCGCGGCTTTCGGCGAGACGTAGTTGTCGCTGCGCCTGGCGTGTGGCACAACCGTGCTGGCGTTGCCGGTTTCGCCGTCGCGCGCTTCCCAATGCTCGAAGCGCGCGCCAAGCACGGTCTTCCAGTCCGGCGCCAGGCGCCAGGTGTCCTGCACGTACAGGCTGTCGATGCTGGTGCGGCCGGCGAAGGACTGGTTGCGCGCACCGGCTGCGCCATCCAGCCAGTCGCTGGTGGCGCGCTCGATGGTGGAGAGCTTGTACGCCGCGCGCTGGTAGCCGAAATCGACGATGTGCGCGCCGCGCATGCCGTCCGGACGCCAGACGCCCTTCAGCGACAGGGTGTTCCAGCCGGTGCCGCCCTGGTCGACGATGCGGCCGGCGCCGCCGCTGGCGGCGGCGGGACGCGCGGTGGTCGGGGCGCGCAGGATATCGCGGCTGTAGTCGTACAGGCTGGCCGCCACTTCCCAGTCGAACACGCCCTTGCTGTTGCTCTTCACGGTCAGGCCGTGCATCAGGTGGCGCAGTTCTTCGCGCGATGCATTGAAATCGGTCGGCGCCAGCGTAAAAGTACGGCCATTGATCGCGGCGGCGCCGCTGTACACCGGCTTGCCTGCCGCATCGCGCAGGTAGGTATTCGGCGTACCGTTCGAATCGTTCTGCCACCAGCCCAGCGAGTAGCTGGCGCGCACGGTCGGCGAGAAGTCATAGGCAACCTTGAACTTGGCATGGTCCTGCACCGTGTGGTACTGGGTGGCGGTGCCGAGGATGTAGACGTCACGGTTGGTGCGGTCCTTGCCGATCACCGCCCCGCTCACCGGCGCGCCGCCGCTGCCGGCGCCGTCCGCGATGGCGCGCGTGATGTAGGTCTGCGGCTGGCCATCGCTGTCGGTGCGGTTCACGCCCAGGAACCAGGACCAGGCGCCATGGCGGCTGCCCAGCGACATGCTGGCCTGTTTCGCGCCAAAGTTCTCTTTCGTGTTGTACAGCTCAAACGGCTGGTGCACATAGGCCACGCGGGCATGGGCTTCGAACTGCTTGGGCATGCGCGTCTGGTAATCGACCACGGCGCCGACCGAGTTGCCGCCGTAGGCCGCCGAGAACGGGCCGTACA
This sequence comes from Pseudoduganella sp., assembly GCF_041914865.1. Taxonomy (NCBI): domain Bacteria; kingdom Pseudomonadati; phylum Pseudomonadota; class Betaproteobacteria; order Burkholderiales; family Oxalobacteraceae; genus Pseudoduganella; species Pseudoduganella sp. The sequence goes on from NZ_JAYSCO010000002.1 coordinate 189,242, forward strand.
GCACGTCGACGCGCTCGATTTCCTCCGGCGCCACCATGCCCCAGCGCGGCGCGAAGGTGGCGCCGTTGCCAAGATAGTTCGACAGCAGCACGCCGTCCGCATACACCGCCGAGCGCGCGCTGTTGCCGGTGCCGGAGGCGCGGGTGGACAGCACCGCGTGGTTGTAGTCGCCGATGTAACGCTTGCGCACCAGCAGGCTTGGCAGGTATTTCAAGGCGTCTTCCGCATCGCTGGCATTGATCTGGTTTTCGATCTGCAGACGGGTGACGCCCTCGATCGTGGTCGGGATCTGGGTCGGCAGCGAGGTCGGGTTGCTGCCGGCGATCACCACGGTGCCGACCAGCTTGAGCGGCGACTCCCCTTCGTGGTCGGCCAGGGCCGGCGTCGAAAACACGGCCAGCAGCGCGGCGGCCAGGGGAATGGGGCGGGTATTCATGATGCTTCCTTTCGTGTCCTGCGAACAGTGGCCTTGCGACCGCGCCGTCACAGGGCGCGTGCAATGCAAGGCAAAGATGGATGGCGCGGGGAGGTCAGGCGGAAGGAGGGGCGCGCGGCGGCGGCGCCAGTTGGCCATGGTGCGAGGCCGGCGCGGTCGCAGGCACTGCAGCGGCAACGCGCTGCAACAGCGCCACGGCCAGCACTGGGCCGCCAGGCTGCGGCGGCGCGGCAGGCAGGTCGGCCTGCAACATGCAGTAGCCGCATTTCTGGGCCAGGTGGTGGGCTTTGGGCTGGGCGTGGCAGTGGGCTGCCGTGGCGTCGCCGCAGGCAGCCGACAGCAGCGTGGAGAGGGTCGGCGCGGACACCGCCATCAGCATCGCGAACAGGGCGATCCTGACGATATTGGCGAGTTGTCTCCTGCTCCAGCCCACGGTGGCTCCACGATGTCACTTTCAATAAGTGACATTGTAGATACCTCTTTATCGGGCGGACATGCCTTAGATCAAGTTTTGGAGACGTGAAGCTTGATGACGCGGCGCGCAGGACCGCCGTCGCCGGGCGCGCCGGGCTGGCCGGGGGCGCCTGGCGCGGCGGAGTCGCCGCAGCTGCCGCAGGAACCGCAACCGCTGCCGCAGCTGGCTTCAGTCTTGAAGAAGCGCGCCAGCTTGTCTTGCGGCAGGCCACGGCGTGCCAGCGCGAACACCATGCGCTCGCGCAGGGAGGATGGCAGGTATTTCCTCGCCGCGTGCAGCGCGGCGGCTGCCACCACGATGCCGACGACGATTTCCTGCCACATGGTCAGGCTCCCAGCGCCAGGGCGACGCGGTAGGTGATGAAGGTGGCGGTGTAGGCCAGGGCGAACATATAGCCGGCCATCATCAGCGGGTACTTCATCGAGTTGGTCTCGCGGCGCACCACGGACAAGGTGGACAGGCACTGCGGCGCAAACACGTACCAGGCCAGCAGCGCCAGCGCGGTCGGCATGCCCCAGCCGGAGGCGATCACCGGTGCTAGCGAATTGGCCAGTTCGTCGCCGGTCTGCGACAGCGCGTACACGGTGCCCAGCGCGCCGACCGCCACTTCGCGCGCGGCCATGCCCGGCACCAGCGCAATGCAGATCTGCCAGTTGAAACCGATCGGCGCGAAGATGACTTCCAGTGCGCGCCCCAGCATGCCGGCCACGCTGTAGTAGATGGCCGGCTGGGTGGCGCCTTCCGGTGCGCCCGGGAAGCTGGACAGGGCCCACAGCAGCACCATCAGGGTCAGGATGGTGGTACCGACGCGCAGCAGGAAGATCTTGGCGCGTTCGTACAGGCCGATCGCCAGGTTGCGCATATGCGGCCAGTGGTAGGCCGGCAGCTCCAGCATCAGCGGGCGGTTGCGCTTGGTGCCCATGGAACGCTTCATGATCCATGCCACCACCATGGCCGAGATGATGCCGGCGAAGTAGAGGCAGAACAGCACCAGCCCCTGCAGGTTGAACAGGCCCCACACTTCGCGCTCGGGGATGAAGGCGGCGATCACCAGTGCATAGATCGGCAGGCGCGCCGAGCAGGTCATCAGCGGCGCGATCATGATGGTCACGATGCGGTCACGCGGATTCTGGATGGTGCGCGCCGCCATGATGCCGGGAATGGCGCAGGCGAACGAGGACAGCAGCGGAATGAAGGCGCGGCCGGACAGGCCCACGCCGCCCATCAGGCGGTCCAGCAGGAAGGCCGCGCGCGGCAGGTAGCCGCAGTCTTCCAGCACCAGGATGAAGAAGAACAGGATCAGGATCTGCGGCAGGAACACCAGCACCGCGCCCACGCCGCCCAGCACGCCGTCCACCAGCAGGGAACGCAGCACGCCGTCGGCCATATGCTCTTTCAGCATGGCGCCCAGGTGTTCGACGCCGCCGCTGATCATGTCCATCGGCGTCGCGGCCCAGCTGAACACGGCCTGGAACACGCAGAACATCAGCACGGCCAGGATGACCGGGCCCAGCACCGGGTGCAGCACGACATGGTCGATCTTCTCGGAGCGGTTGCCGCGGTCGTCGGCATCCTGCACGGCCACCGACAGGATGCGGCGCACTTCGCGCTGGGTCTCTTCCACCGGCACGGCATCGATGGCGGACAGCGGATTGGCCTGGCTATGGTGCACCGGCCACATGGCGTCCAGCGCATCGACCAGGGCCTTCTCGCCGCCGGCCTTGACGGCCACGGTTTCCACCACCGGCATGCCCAGCTCCTGCGACAGGCGGGCGGTATCGACCACGATGCCGCGCTTTTGCGCCACATCGACCATGTTCAGGCACAGCACCATCGGCAGGCCGAGGCGCTTGATCTCCAGCACCAGGCGCAGGTTCAGGCGCAGGTTGGTGGCGTCCACCACGCAGGCCACCACGTCGGGCGAACGCTCGCCGGCGCGCAGGCCGGCCACCACGTCGCGCGTGATTTCTTCGTCGGGGGTGTGGGCCGACAGGCTATAGGCGCCCGGCAGGTCGAGCAGGCGGTAGCTGTTGCCGGCGGCGGACGTGAACTGGCCCTCCTTGCGCTCGATGGTCACGCCGGCGTAGTTGGCGACCTTCTGGCGCGCGCCGGTCAGGCGGTTGAACAAAGCGGTCTTGCCGCAATTCGGGTTGCCCAGCAGGGCGACCATTGGCTGCTGCGCGACGACTGGCGCGGCCTTTTCTACTGCACCCATTATTTATTCCGGTTGAATCGAGATCAGCGCAGCTTCAAAGCGGCGCAAGGCAAATGTGGCGTTGCCTACTTTGATGGCCAGCGGTTCGCCGCCGGGCAAGCCGCGCTTCAGCATGCGGATGCGTTCGCCGGGCACGAAGCCCAGCTCCATCAAGCGACGGGCCAGGTCGGCGCCGTCTTCGGTATCTTGGGGATTTCCCGGAGCAATATGGACCACGGTTCCGCTCTGCCCCACCGGCAGGGAATCTAGCTGAATCAAGGTAGGAGCAAGGGTCATGGCGAACTTTCCAGGGCGTAACAACCGCCTCATTATAAATGAGAATTGTTTTCGAATACGGCTTGCATTGTATTCCGGTTCGGGTAGAATGGGAACCGTAATGATAATGATTCTCAATAACGGAATCGCAATCTTAGCCAGAAGGTAATTTCGAAAATGATCGTTTGTGTCTGCAACAACATCTCTGATCGTGAAATCCGTCAAGCCATAGATATGGGTATCAGCTCCATGGACGAGTTGCGCGAAGCGCTCGGCGTGGCCACCTGCTGCGGCAACTGCCTCAGCTATGCGGTGGAAGTGCTGGATGAACATCTGGGCAGCGGCATCCAGGAGACTGTGCTCAAGCGCCCATCACTGACCGTGTAAGGAGCGCTCTATGCAAACGATGACTTTCCCGAGTGGCGGCGGTTATGGCCGCGCCAGTGGCAGCGACAGGCTGACCAAGATCGCGGTTGTCGTCGCCCTGCATGCGATCGTCGGCTACGCCATTGCCAACGGCACCATGACCCGCCTGATCGACCGCGTGCCGGAAATCGTTGAAGTCAAATTCGTGGCGGCTCCGCCACCTCCCCCAGCCTCGCAGCCGAAGACGGTGGAAATCGCGCCGAAAGCGCCTTCCATTACGCCGCCGCCGCTGCCGATGCTGCCGATTGTTATCGAAAACACGATCACCCCGCCGCCGTCGCAGGCGCGCGTGGTGGAAGCTGCGCCGCATGTGCCGGTGGCAGCTGCGCCGGCCAGCCCGACGCCTGCGGCACCTGCCGCGCCGGCCGGCCCGCGTGTCATCTCCGCTGTTGAATATATCCGCGCGCCGCAGCCGGTGTATCCGTCGGTGTCGCGCCGCATGGGCGAGACGGGCGTGGTCACCTTGCGCGTGCTGGTGAATGAGAAGGGCTATGCGGAGCAGGCGTCGATCCAGAAGTCGTCCGGCTCTTCCAACCTGGATGAGGCGGGCCGCGCGGCGGTGATGCGCGCGCTGTTCAAGCCTTATGTGGAAGATGGCAAGGCGCAGCCGGTGTATGTGGTGGTGCCGATTAATTTCCAGATTTCTTAAACCCGGTAGGACCGGGTCTGACCCAAGGGTCAGACCCCTGAAATGCAAACGCCGCGGCTTCGATCGAAGTCCGCGGCGTTTGCGTTTCCAGGGTCAAAGGTCAGCCCACATGCGCAGCAGGTTGTGATAGTGGCCAGCCAGCCCCACGGTCGCCTCGCCATCCCCATGCTGCCCGCGCAGCTTCTGGATATTCTGGTCCAGTTCAAACAGCATGGTGCGCTTCCAGTCATCGCGCACCATCGACTGCGTCCACAGGAACGACGCCACGCGCTCGCCCGCCGTGACCGGATTCACGCGATGCACACTGCTGGCCGGATACACGATCGCATCCCCCGCCGGCAGCTTCACCTCATGCGAGCCGTAGCTGTCCATCACGGTCAGCTCGCCGCCCTCGTACTCCTCCGGATCGGACAGGAACACGGTGGTGGAAACATCCGAGCGCATCACGTCGGCCGTCCCCACCATATGGCGGATCGCGCCGTCGATATGCAGGCCGTAAGTCTCGCCGCCGGCATAGCTGTTGAAGTAAGGCGGCAGGATCTTGCGCGGCAGGACCGCCGAATAGAACAGCGGGTTCTTCGCCAATGCCTTGATGATGATATCCCCGAGTTCCAGCGCCAGCGGCGTCCCTTCCGCGATCTGGCGGTTGCGCTTGACCTGCGCGCCCTGCGAACCCACGCTGGCGCGGCCATCGATCCATTCGGCGGCCGCCAGGCGCTGGCGGAAGTAAGTGACTTGTTCCGGCGTCAGCACGCCGGGGATATGCAGCATCATGATCAGTAGCGGAAGTTAGCGGTCAGGATAGCGGTACGGCCCGCTGCCACTTGCGCGTAATGGTTCGAGACGGATTTATCGAAGTAGAACTTGTCCGTCAGGTTCTGCACGTTCAGTTGCAGGCTGATGTTCTTGTTCACGTCGTAGCTCGCCATTGCATCGAAGCGGGTGTAGGCCGGCACGTGCTTGGTGTTGTTGATGTTAGCCCAGATCTTGGCGGAGTAGTTCACGCCGCCGCCGATGGTCAGGCCTGGCAGCAAGGTGTAGGAAGTCCACAGCGAAGCGCTGGTCTTCGGTACGCCCGGGAAGGTGTTGCCGTCGTACGGCGACTTGACCCACACCGGCGCCGCGGTGGTGCCGATATTGGTGTAGCCGTTGTCGCCCACTTCCGCGTCCAGCCAGGTGGCGCCGCCGAACACTTGCCAGTTGTTGGTGATCGCGCCGCTCACGCCGAATTCGGCGCCGCGCACATTCTTCTTGCCGGCGTTCTGCGAGGTGCCGTTCGGGCCGGTGATGCGGGCGTTGTTCATCTTGCTCTCGAAGATGGCAGCGCTCAGGGACAGGCGGCGTGCCGACACTTCCCACTTGGTGCCCAGTTCCCAGTTCTTGCTGTCCTGCGGCTTCAGGTCCTGCACGGCCACGGACAGGCCGTCCGTGCCTTCGCCGCCGTCATTGCCGGCCGGGGTGGACGAGGTGCCGTACGACAGGTAGATGCTGCTGTTGGCCGCCGGCTTGTACACCAGGCCAGCCTGGTAGTTGGTGAAGTTGGCCTTGTTCTCGGCGCGCACGGCGGCGGTGGCCGGGGTCACGCTGGTGTTAGCCTGGGTGAACAGCGCGGAACGGTAGTCGTCCCAGCGCAGGCCCACGTTCAGCAGCCACTGCGGGTTGAACTCGATGGTATCGAAGCCGTACACCGAGCGGGTATTGGTGTGCACATTGGTCGCGGCAGGCGACACGGTGCGCACCTGGCCCACCGACCATGGGTCGTGCGGGTTCGGGTTGAGCAGGGTGGTGCAGTTGTACAGGGTGGCCGCGCCGGCAGTCGGGCAGGTGCTGGTCTTGGTCAGCGGGTTGTTGTTACCCGGAGTGAACACGTAGGTGCTGCGGTCGGTCACTTCGCGGCCGATCTCCACGCCGGCGATGAAGCTGTGCTTGACGCCGGCGGCGCTGAACTCGCCCTGCAGGCTGGACGCGTTGGCCAGCGCCTCGGTCTGCGCCACGCGCGAAGCGCCGCGGCGCCACAGGGTGCCGTACAGGACCACGTTGCCCTTGGAGTCGTCAGGCTGGGTGTAGATGTAGTTGTTCTCGGTCTTGCTGGAACGGGTCACGTTGCGGAACACCAGGCCGTTGCGGAAGTCGTGCTTGAGGTCGACGGTGCCGATATCGGACTGGGTGTCGCGGAAGTCGCGGTCGACCAGGCCGTAGAAGGTGCTGCGCGGCACGCTCATCGGGGTACCGTTGCCGTTCTTGGCGACGTTGGCGCCGCTGGTGAACGGGTTGTTGAACGGGATGCCGCTATCCGGCAGCTCGCTCGACTCCATGTGGTAGTAGGACAGGGTGGCCTTGGTCGGGCCGGTCAGGCCGAAGGTCACGGTCGGCGCGATACCCCAGCGGTCGCCGTGGATTTCGTCGCGGCCGGCCACGTGGTTCTCATGCGCCATCACGTTCAGGCGCACGGCGGCGTTGTCGCCGAGGGTGCGGTTGATGTCGGCGGTGGCGCGGCGGTATTGCGCGCTGCCGATGCCGACCGAGGCGTTGGCGAAGTTTTCCGCCTTGGCGGTCTTGGACACCAGGTTCACGCCGCCACCGGCGGAGGAACGGCCGCCGTAAGCGGAGTTAGGGCCCTTGACCACTTCGATCTGCTCCAGCGAGAAGATCTCGCGGCTCTGCGAACCGGTGTCGCGGATGCCGTCGATGTAGGTGTCAGTCTGTGCGTTGTAGCCGCGGATCAGCAGGTTATCGCCCACCGGCTGGCCGCCTTCCGCCGCGCCCACGGTGATGCCCGGCACGGTGCGCAGGGCGTCGGTCAGTGAGGTGGCGCCGGTCTGCGAGATCACCTCGGTCGGGATCACGGTGACGGCTTTCGGGGTATCCAGCAGGGTCGCGGTGAATTTGTCGGAGGCGGATTTCTTCACCTGGAAGTCGTTGCCATTCTGGCCAGTAACGATCACTTCCTGCATTTTCTGCTCGGGGGCAGCGGTGGTGGCATCAGCGTGTGCTACAGGCATCGCCAGGGAAGCGGCGATGGCGGCGAGCGTGGCTGGCGTGTGCTTGCGGCTCTTAATGTAAGACATTGACAACTCTTGACGGTCGGAATAAAACGCAAATGATAATTGTTTTCATTTACATTAGCAATGTCGTTAGCAATCCTATGTTTCCCGCATGACTAGGTTGGCAGCGCCCTTCATGGCAAAATGAGCAGTATTCCCAACCCGATAAGAAGGAACCCCCATGAAGGGCGACAAAGATGTTATCCGTCTGCTGAACGCTCAGCTGACCAATGAGCTGACCGCGATCAACCAGTACTTCCTGCATGCGCGCATGTACCGTCACTGGGGCTTCGACAAGCTGGGCAAGAAAGAGTACGACGAGTCCATCGGCGAGATGAAGCACGCCGACCGCCTGATCGACCGCATCCTGATGCTGGACGGCCTGCCCAACCTGCAAGCGCTGCACAAGCTGCTGATCGGCGAAAACACCGAGGAAATGCTGGCGGCCGACCTGACGCTGGAAAAAGGCGCCCACGTCACCATCAAGGAAGGCATTGCCCAATCCGAGAAAGTTGGCGACTACGTGTCGCGCGACCTGCTGCTGGATATCCTGAAGGATACCGAGGAGCACATCGAATGGCTGGAAACGCAGATCGACCTGATCGGCAAGATCGGCATCCAGAACTACCTGCAGTCGCAGATGTCGGAAGCCGAGTGACAAAACCCGAGGCGGAAAAAATGGGGACGTACCCTATTTTTCGCCAAAGCGAAAAATGGGGTACGTCCCCATTTTTTCAAAGTCCGGAACTGCTGCGGCGGCTGCTGCGTGCCAAGGACCGGATGGATGCGGCCTCGCATGAGGAATGGCCGGTCAGCCGCCTGGCGGAAGTGAGTTGCGTTTCGGAAGCGCATTTCGCCCGCTCGTTCAAGGAGGCTTTCGGCCTGCCGCCGCACCGCTACCTGCTCACGCGCCGCATCGAGCGCGCCGTGACGCTGCTGCGCGAAACCGACCTGCCCATCACCGACATCGCCTATAGCACCGGCTGGCGCAGCCTGGGCACCTTCGGCCGCACTTTCCGCGACATCACCGGCAAGAACCCGGGCGACGTCCGCAGCGAGCAGCGCGCCGCCGCCGGCGATCCGGCCCCGGTGCCCGCCTGCGTGCTGAGCGCCGCGCAGCGGCCCCACCTCACAACATCAGTTTCGGAGAAGCGGCGCGAAGAAGAGGTCCCTACAATGGAGTCTCACTTAACCAAGGAGACACCATGACCCAAGGCATTCAAACCGCAGGCATTTACGTACGCGACCAGGACGAAGCGCTGGCCTTCTACGTCGACAAGCTGGGCTTCAAGGTCCACACCGACGTGCGCAACGGCGACTACCGCTGGCTCACCATCCAGCATCCGGAACAGCCCTCGTTCCAGCTCGGCCTTTACGTGCCAGGCCCGCCGGTGCACGACGCCGTCACCGCCCAAGCACTGAACGCGCTGGTGGCCAAAGGCGCCATGCCGCCGCTGGTGCTGGAAGTGGCCGACTGCTTCGCCGCCTACGACAAGCTGCACAACAAAGGCGTGGAATTCACCCAGGAGCCGGCGGAACGCTACGGCACGGTGGACGCCGGCTTCCGCGACCCCTCGGGCAATGGCTGGAAGATGATCCAGACCCGCCGCTAAGCGCGGCCGGCTACAGTCCCCAGGAATCGCGCCACTGGGTATAGAACCCGGCATCCGGCGCGACCGCCCCGGCAAAACCGCACACCGCGCCGGCATAGGCATTGGCCCGCTGCAAAACCAGCGGCAGCTCCCAGCCGCGCGCGCGTCCCAGCAGGAAGACGGCGGCAAACGCATCGCCCGCCCCCACCGAATCGACGAACTGCGCCGGCGGGAACGCCTGGCGCTCGTCCACGCGCGTGCCGTCGGCGCCAAGATACATGGCGCCGCGCTCGCCCAGCGTGACCAGCAGGCCGTCGATGGAAAAGTTATGCATCATGGCGCGCGCTTCCGCCTCGACTGCGGCGCTGTCGATGTCCATGGTGTCCGGGCAGGTATGGCAGTACCACGCGAACAGCGCTTGCAGCTCCTGCTCGTTGACCTTGACGATGGCCGCTTGCTGCAGCGAGTTGAAGACCACCGATTCATCCACGCCATCGCGCAGGTTCAGGTCGAGGAAACGGGCGGCGCCGGCGGCGCCATCCAGCACGGCGGCCAGCGCCGCGCGCGAGGCCGGCTCGCGCTGCGCCAGCGTGCCGAAATACACGGTATCGGGCGAAAAGGCGCGCATCACGTCGACCGCCGCCGCGGCTTCGATATGGTCGTAGGCCTGTTCGGCCAGGATATGGAAGCGGTGCCCGCCCTCCCCGTCGCGCTCCACCACCACGCGCCCGGTCGGCTCGGCGCCATGCTGCAGGCCCTCGGCGCTCAGGCCAAAGCGCGCGAATTCGCCGCGCAGCAGCTGGCCCGGCGCGTCATTGCCGACGCGCGTCACCAGCAGGGCGGGATTGCCCAGCGCCGCCAGGTTGCGCGCCACGTTGAATGGCGCGCCGCCGGGAATCTGTTGGTCGCCAAAGTCATCCAGCAGGGCTTCGCCAAACACGAGGACTCTGTCTGCCATGGCGACCTCCGGATCAGGCTTGGGGAACGGTGTCTTTGAAGGAAGGACGCTCGGACAGCTTGTCGAACAGGCGCGCCAGGTTCGGATGGGCGCCGCGCCAGTCGATTTCCGGGAAGCGGAAGCTGAGCCAGCCCAGGCAGCAGCCGACCGCCACGTCCGCCAGCGAATAATGGTTGCTGGCGCAATAGGCGCTGTCGCCCAGGCGCTCGGACATGGAGGCCAGGCCCAGCTCCACCTTCTTCATCTGGCGCGCGATCCAGTCTTCGCTCTGCAGCTCTTTCGGGCGCTGGATGCGCTCCAGGCGCACCAGTACCGCCGCGTCCAGCACGCCGTCGGCCAGCGCTTCCCAGCACTTGATGTCGGCGCGCTCACGGCCGTTGGGCGGCAGCAGCTTGCACACCGGCGACACGGCATCCAGGTACTCGACGATGACGCGCGAATCCTGCATGGCGTAACCGTCTTCCATCACCAGGCACGGCACCTTGCCGAGCGGGTTCAGTTTCTGGATGGTGGTTTCCGGCGCCCAGACATTTTCAAGTTCCAGGTGATAGTCGAGCTTTTTTTCCGCCAGAACTACACGAACCTTGCGTACATAAGGACTGGCGAGTGAACCGATTAGTTTCATAAATGCTGAAAGTAGAGAATTAGACAACAGTATAGCATCGGCCCCGGGGAGCATGGCGCAGCGCAGGCAAGGCCGGGTGAGAGGCGCGCCAATGGTAGAATCTCGTTTTTTCCCGCCTCTCCTTCCAGCATTATCATGACTACTCCTTACTCCACCCTGTCGGCCCTGTCCCCGCTGGACGGCCGCTACGCCTCGAAAACCGACAAGCTGCGCCCGATCCTGTCCGAATCCGGCTTCATGCACCACCGCGTGAAGGTTGAGATTGCATGGCTGCAAGCGCTGTCGCTGGCCGGTTTCGCCGAAATCAAGCCCTTCCCGGCCGCCGCCAATGCCCTGCTGGACAAGCTGGCCGCCGACTTCAGCGAAGCCGACGCCGCCCGCATCAAGGAAATCGAAGCCGTCACCAACCATGACGTGAAGGCGGTGGAGTACTGGCTGAAGGAAAAAGTGAAGGACGTGCCGGAGCTGGTGGCCGCCTCCGAGTTCATCCACTTCGCCTGCACCTCGGAAGACATCAACAACACCTCGCACGGCATGATGCTGAAGGCCGCGCGCGACAGCGTGATGGTGCCGGCCCTGAACGGCCTGGTCGCCAAGCTGAAGGAAATCGCCCACGCCAACGCCGAGCTGCCGATGCTGAGCCGTACCCACGGCCAGACCGCCAGCCCGACCACCCTGGGCAAGGAATTCGCCAACGTGATCGCCCGCCTGCAGCGCGCCATCGAGCGCATTTCCAAAGTGGAAATCCTGGGCAAGATGAACGGCGCGGTCGGCAACTACAACGCCCACCTGTCGGCCTACCCAAGCTTCGACTGGCCGGCCTTCTCCAGGAACGTGATCGAGCAGCGCCTGGGCCTGGTGTTCAACCCGTACACCATCCAGATCGAACCGCACGACTACATGGCCGAACTGTTCGACGCCTTCGCGCGCGCCAACACCATCCTGCTCGACCTGAACCGCGACATCTGGACCTACGTCTCGCTGGGCTACTTCAAGCAGAAGCTGAAGGCCGGCGAAATCGGCTCCTCCACCATGCCGCACAAGGTCAACCCGATCGACTTCGAAAACTCGGAAGGCAACCTGGGCCTGGCCAATGCCGTGCTCAAGCACCTGTCCGAAAAGCTGC